>JAQYOU010000101.1 GCA_028727105.1 bacterium | reverse complement strand
GGGTTCGGCCGAAACGGTGAGCGCGTTGCAAACACGCCCATGCGGGTTTTTCCTCCGAGTCTCGGCGGTTTCACCGTGGCTGACCAGTTTTCACGTTTTGCCTCGGAAAATTCCCATAACAGCCACAGATGCGAGAAGTCCTCCATACCGCGAAAGGCCTCCATTTGACGATATTCCGGTTCAAAGATGATCTCCCCCACCAGCTCCTCCACCAGACTGCTCTGCCTGGGGATGCCAAATTTCGTAGGAAAATCCGTTCTGATATGTGCGATGATCTTCATTTCACTCATAAGCACTCCTTATCATTTCACTTTACTACTTACGAGTAGTATACTCTAAAGTAGTATTCTTTCAAGAAGGATCTGTCACAGCATTGTTATAGCATACCTTGGCAATAGAGACCGAAACATCACTATACGGGATCATCATCGCCTGAAGTGCATGATAAATATCCGGCTTTCCGGGCCAGACTGTCTGTTTTACCTGATTCTGGCGATCCAGCTGATGGAACCATGAACCGCAGGAATGATCCAATACAGTCTCATCCAGATATTTTAAAAACATACTGTACTGAGCTGCATATTTTTCATCTTTTGTGACCCGGTACAGAACAGCCGATGAATTGATCGCTTCCGCCAGCGTCCAGTGCATTCTATCATGTACCACAGGATTTCCGTTCCAATCGGTAGTATAAACGATTCCCGGTGCACCGTCTGCATTCCAGCCATCTTCAATCGCTCGATCATAAAGACCGGACGCGATCTGATAATAGGGAACTGCTTTTTCACTCTTCACACCAAAAGTGGAAGCTGCCCACTGAACGATCAATCTCGCCCACTCAATTCCGTGTCCGGGTGTTGCTCCGTAAGGCTTAAACGGATCATCAGGTGTCTCCTTATTTTTCTCCAATTCCGGTTTCCAGTCCGCAGTGAAATGCTCTGGGATCCGGTACTGGTTTTCTTTTGCCCAGGCGGTTACCCGGTCAATGATCCTGCCTGCCCGGACTCTGTAGGTTTCATCGCCTATGGCATCAGCGACAGCAAGAAACGCTTCTACGGTATGCATGTTTGCATTGATTCCTCTGTAATCATCCAATACGGTAAACGCTGTATTCCACGTATCACAGGAAAGACCCTCTTCCTCATTCCAAAAACGGTCGTCATACACTTTCAGCGCATCCTTCAGCAGCTCTTTGGCACCTCCTCGCCCCGCCAGCAGTGCACTTGTTGCCGCAAGTATCACAAAGGCATGGGCATAGCACTGTTTCCCCGGAAGAATATTATCATCCGCAGTTCGTCCCGCAAACCATCCACCATTCTCCGTATCCTTGAGTTCCCCAAGCAGACCTTCAAGAGCCCGGTCCACCAATTCTCCACAGTCCTCAATCCCATGTAGCACACCCATACTGTACGAATGCGCCATACGGCTGGTGATCCATGTCTCTCTCGGCTTGTCCACACAGGGCGTTCCGTCATCTCCAAGATAATAAGAAGAACCTCCCTCTGATGGAAATCTGCGTCCAAAATTCCAAAGGGCAAGTGCATTCTCCTTTAAAAATGCTTTATTTTCCGCTGTATCGATCTGATATTTTTTTTCCATACCTATTCTGCCTCCCAATGGTACTTTTTTCTACAGCCCCGCGAAGGGCAGATTCTTTTCCCCCTTCGGGTATTCCTTGTTCAAATATTCCTCGCGAATGACGCGCTCCGCTGCTCGGATCTCCAAAAGCAGCTCTGCCGATGACATGCGAAGCGCACCGCCGGAGCTGACCGTCAGCTGTTCAAGACCGTCTGAGGTTGCAACTGTCACCTTCACCTTCTTTCCGAGGGAACGGACAAACTCTTCGATGTACATATCTGCCGTCTGTCCCTCTCTTGTAAACACGAGGTGAATATTGTGATAATCCTGCTCGCTGCCTGCACCGCCCTTTCGCTTATAGGCGTCGTAAACAACGATGAGGTGACATTGCTTATAGCCCTGATAATTGCACAGGATATCGTTCAACCGGTCTCTGGCTCCGTCCAGGTTTTCGGCCGCGATCGCCTTTAACTCGTCCCAGGCAAAGATCACGTTGTAGCCGTCCACGATCAGATATTCCTCCGGCGTCTTCACCGGTTTTCTCGGAAAAGGAGATTCCTCCGGGCGGCGCAGCTTTGACGCGTAAGATCGCGATTTTTCAGAAGTACCGCGCTCATAGCCCAGGTTCGTGTCACCC
>JAQYOU010000100.1 GCA_028727105.1 bacterium | reverse complement strand
TATCCGTGTGCTTACAGCATGACCTTTAATGTGACGCAGAAAAAAGGGGATGACAAGCTGACCTTGAATGCAGTACTGAATCAGCGTTCCCAGGATGTGCTCACCGCAAACAACTGGAATGTCTGCCAGTATGCGGTGCTTGTTCACATGCTGGCGCAGGTGTGTGACATGCGTGTGGGAGAATTGGTGCATGTCATTGCTGATGCACATATTTATGACAGACATGTTCCTCTCGTAGAGGAGCTCATCTCCCGCAAACCGCATCCGGCGCCGAAATTCTGGCTCAATCCGGATGTGAAGGATTTCTACGAATTCACACGGGACGATGTCAAACTCATCGATTACGAGACCGGACCGCAGATCGAGAACATTCCGGTGGCGATCTAAGTCGGACAGTCCGAACGCGCCGGTGGCTGTTTTTGACATAGGTTGTCGGACTCGATTCCATGAAAAATACGTTCTCACTCCGCTCCGAACGCAGCGGATGCTAAGAAATTTTCTTCGTATGCCTACTCGAAAATTTCAAGCACCGGCGTTCTCCGAGGATTTTTCATTGGAAACCGAGCTCCTCCAACCTATTCCACTACGTACGAAATGTCGAGAACCAGCGCCGCATACGAACAGATCAGTATTTGGATGACGTTTATGCGGCGGACTCACGCGGAAATACTATTCCGGAATCATTGCCCGGCTGCCGGAAAAATCTGTTTTTGATTTTATCCGGAGCCCCTCGCGTGATTCGTCCGGTAAGCATAACGTCAGACAAATCTGACTGTGAGGAAATGGGCGCGTCCGGTTTGGTCGACAACCCATGGTGTATAAAATAGTTCGGGCGCATCCGGTTTGGTCGACAATCCATGGTGTATAAAATAGTTCGGGCGCGTGCGGGTTGGTCGACAACCCATGGTGTAGAAATAGGTCCAGGCGCGTCCTGAGATATAGTAAAAAAGGAGTGGCAGAAACCCATGAATTTAATAGCATGCGTAGATAACAACTGGGCGATCGGCAAAAACAACCAGCTGCTCGTCAGGATCCCGGCGGACATGAAATTTTTCCGCGAGACCACGACCGGGAAGGTCGTTGTGATGGGACGAAAGACACTGGAGAGCTTTCCGAACGGCCAGCCGTTAAAGAATCGTACCAATATTGTACTCACGCACAATCGTAATTATAAGGTAAAGGATGCGATCGTCGTTTATTCTGTAGAAGAATTAAATGAGGAGTTGAAGAAATATCCCTCGGAAGATATTTATATCATCGGTGGAGAGAGCATCTATGAACAGTTTGTTGATGCATGTGATGTGGCACATATCACCAAAGTAGATTATGCCTACGATGCGGATGCACATTTCCCGAATCTGGATGAAAAACCTGAATGGCGGATCGCACAGGATAGTGAGGAGCAGACTTATTTCGATCTGATCTTCTATTTCTATAAATACGAAAAAATAAAGTAAAAAAATGTGATCTCATCCAGGCTGTCAGACATTTTGGATGAGATCATTGGATGTAATTATGGAGAATTTTGTATACAGTATCAACGTCACCATGCCGATCTTTCTCGTCATGGTGATCGGTTGGTTTTTAAAACAGCGGGGCATGCTGGATGAGCATTTTGTCTCCGTGGCAAACAAATTCAATTTTCAGGTCACATTGCCGTTTCTGGTGTTCAGAGATCTGTCGGCGGTTGATATCAAGGCAGTGTTTGACCTGAACTATGTGTTATACTGCGCACTGGTCACTGCCGTGTGCTTTTTTGTCATTTGGGGTGGCGCGAAGCTGCTTCTCAAGGACCAGACCATGACCGGCGCCTTTGTTCAGGCATCGTTCCGCAGCAGTGCAGCCGTGATGGGACTGGCTTTCATTGAAAATATATACGGTCCTTCTGCCATGGGACCGCTGATGATCATCGGAGCCGTGCCGCTGTACAACATTTTTTCCGTCATCGTACTTACCTTTGAGGCGGCCGATGATGGCAAGGAAAAGGATATGAGCAGGCTGAAGCAGGCCGGCATCAATATATTGAAAAATCCGATCATCATTGCCATCGCATTGGGACTTTTCGTGGCGTATTTTCAGATCGATTTTCCGACGATCGTTGACAATACGGTAAACAATATTGCAAAAATGGCAACGCCGCTTGCCCTGATCGGCATGGGAGCCGGTTTTGAGGGGCGAAAGGCACTGGCAAAGCTCAAACCGACCATAGCAGCATCTCTGATCAAGCTGGTGGCACAGCCGCTTGTGTTTATCCCGCTTGCCGTAGCGCTGGGATTTACCGGAGAAAAGCTGATCGGTATTTTGGTCATGCTGGCGGCTCCTGCAACACCCAGCTGTTATATTATGGCAAAAAATATGAAAAATGACGGCGTTCTGACGGCAAGTATCGTTGTCACAACGACGCTTCTTGCTGCTTTCACCTTGACAGGATGGATTTTTGTGTTAAAATGCTTACAACTTATCGGATAGCAGTGAGACTGATTCCGGTACGGTGTCAGTGATCTTATAAATATGGGAGATGAGAACGATATGGATATTACAGGAAAAAAACTGTTTGTAAAAGCAATGCGCGAGGAGGGTGTGGACACGATCTTCGGTTATCCCGGAGGAATGGTCACGGACCTGTTTGATGAGTTATATAAGGCAGATGATATTCATCTTGTGCTCCCCCGGCATGAGCAGGCGCTCATTCATGAGGCGGAGGGCTATGCAAGAGCCACCGGAAAAGTGGGTGTTTGTATCGTAACCAGCGGACCCGGTGCAACGAATATCGTAACCGGCCTTGCGGATGCCCACTATGACAGCATTCCGCTTGTGGTAATCACCGGACAGGTGCCTTTAAAGCTCATCGGAAACGATGCGTTCCAGGAGGTGGATATCGTAGGAATGACACGCAGCATCACCAAATACGGTGTGACGGTGCGTGATCGCGCAGACCTTGGAAAAATATTAAAAATGGCGTTTTATATTGCAAAAAGCGGAAAACCGGGACCGGTGCTCATTGATCTGCCGAAGGATATCCAAAACCAGGTGGGCGATTCGGATTATCCCGCGAAGGTTTCCATCCGCGGTTACAAGCCGAATACCTCCGTGCATGTGGGACAGCTGAAAAAAGCATATAAGCTGCTGCAGGCAGCGAAAAAACCGCTGATCCTTGCAGGAGGCGGCGTGCATATTTCCGGAGCAGAGGATTTATTGTGCCAGTTTGCCGAAAAAACACATGTGCCGGTGGTTACTACTGTCATGGGCAAGGGCGTGATGCCGGTGGGACATCATCTGTATGTGGGAAACTGCGGTATGCACGGCAGATATGCGGCAAATAAAGCAGTCAGTGAGTGTGATGTGCTCTTTTCCATCGGAACACGCTTTAATGATCGTATCACCGGAGACCTGGAGGAGTTTGCGCCGAACGCAAAGATCGTACATATTGATATTGCAACGGCCTCTATATCCAGAAACGTGGTTGTGGATGTGCCCGTCGTGTCAGATGCGCGTCTGGCGCTGGATACGATGATGGAGTGGGCAAAACCGCGCAGCACAAAGGCCTGGCGCGATACCATCGCGGCGTGGGAGCAGGAAAATCCGCTCTGCATGCGTGATGATAAAGGCATGAGTCCGCAGATGATTATGGAAGAGATCAACAAGGCATACGATTCCGGTATAGTTGTTACGGATGTTGGCCAGCATCAGATGTGGGCTTCACAGTTTCTGTCCTTCGGACCGGAAAAGAAATTCGTTACTTCCGGCGGACTGGGAACTATGGGCTTTGGTTTTCCGGCTGCGATCGGTGCAAAGATCGGTGCGCCGGATCAGGATGTTGTCTGTATTTCCGGAGACGGCGGCATGCAGATGAATATTCAGGAGCTGGCAACTGCGGTTGTGGAAGAGGTTCCGATCACAGTATGTATACTGAACAATTATTATCTTGGAATGGTGCGCCAGATGCAGCAGCTGTTTTACGGGAAACGCTACAGCGCCACCTGTCTGCGCAGGAGAAAGAGCTGCCCGGCAGAATGCAAGGGACCGAACAAAAACTGTCCGCCCTATGAGCCGGATTTTGTGAAGCTGGCAGAGAGCTATGGCGCCCATGGCATTCGTGTGACGAAGGCGGAGGAGATCGCACCGGCGCTGGCACAGGCGAAGGCAAATACGGATGCACCGACGATCATTGAATTTTTGATCGCAACGGATGAACTGGTTCTTCCGATGGTGAAGAGCGGAAATCCGATGAGCGAAATGATTTTAAGATAGAGGAGGACGGTGTTATGATCGATCGTAGTATGAAAAACAGATGGATTGCACTGTATGTGGAAAATACCGTCGGTGTTTTGGCGAAAGTATCCGGACTTTTTTCCGGAAAATCCTATAATTTACAGTCACTGACCGTTGGCACGACAGAGGATGAGACAGTATCACGGATGACGATCTGCGTGACAAGTGATGATGTGACCTTTGAGCAGATCAAAAAGCAGCTCAACTGTATGATCGAGGTCATCAAGGTCATCGACCTGACCAATGTACCGATCCACATGAAGGAGATCCTGTTTGCAAAGGTCAAGGACATCTCAGCCGAAGAAAAGCTGGAGGTGTTCCAGATCGCACAGGTATTTGAAGTAAAGGTAAAGGATATCGGTACGGACAGCGTGCTTTTAGAGTGCATGCTTACCGAACGGCGCAACAATGAGCTGATCGCGCTCCTGCGCTCCAAATTTAAGAACATTGAGATCGTGCGGGGCGGAGCTGTGGCGATCGAGTCGATAAGTACATCCTGTAGATAAACGAGAACCTGTAAATAACGTAATAAGAGTGACTTAAGATAATCATAGAATACCAGATGATCAACAACCAGTAAGATCAAAAAAAGGGAGATGTGTTTTCTGTGCTTTCGCACGTCAGGTGCAGCACAGAAAATATATCTCCTTTTGTGATCTTACGTCCGGGATATCAATCTATCTGGCGAGAATTTCAACTATCTCCGCCACATACATCGTATGATAATCCTTATCCTTGTACCACGTACCGTCGATGGCATCGTCGATGAACTGCTCGGGCAGGATCTTTGTTGCAGACATCTTACGGCAGACGAGTACGAGATTACCCTCATCAATGTAAGGTGTCCCATCAGAGGCATAATCTAAATGCAGCTTTGCACTGGCGATCTTGTCTTCCTTGCGGCCGGAAACGGCACCGAAATATTTGAGGGCAAGCTTGTTCTCTTTGTTCTCCGGATCAAAGAAGGTCAGTGAGAAAGTGTCCTGCTTGTCGATAAATTCCTTGGTGTAGCGGCTGTCACGAATAAAGACCGTAACAACATTTTTGCCCCAGAGGACACCGAGCGTGCCCCAGCTGGCGGTCATGGTATTGGCTTTTTTTTCATCCCCGGCGGTCACTGCCATCCATTCGGTTCCGATCTTGGTGAATGGATTGATATCGAGAAGATCTGCGGGGTAGGGCTGAAATGAATGCATACATATTCTCCTTTTTCACAATGTTGATCAACAGATCGCTCTGTTCTTATGTGATCATTTAACAATAGAATAGCATACTTGTTCCGTGTATGCAAAAACTTTGTACAAAAAG
>JAQYOU010000099.1 GCA_028727105.1 bacterium | reverse complement strand
AACCTGTTGGACGTAGAAGATTTGGAGGAGTAGCGCATGGAAGTGGAAACAAGCTATTATCAGCAGTTATTGGAGCAGTATTTAAGACAGGCGGTAGATGACAATGCGTCGGATCTGTTCATCATCGCCGGTGGCAAGATCAGCTATAAGGTAGACGGCACCATCAGAAATATCACCGAGGAAAAGGTGTTCCCGGATCAGACAAAGGAGCTGATCCAGGCGTTATATGCCATGGCAGGTCGCGATATGCAAAAATTTGTCGCAGACGGAGATGACGATTTTTCCTTTGCAAAGGGCGGACTGGCGCGTTTCCGTGTGAATGCCTTCCGTCAGAGAGGTTCTCTGGCTACCGTGATCCGAATCGTACAGTTTGATATTCCGGATTACAGAACCCTGCAGATCCCGGAGGAAGTGATGGCGATCGCTAAGGAGCAGCACGGAATGGTGATCATCTCCGGTACGGCGGGCAGCGGAAAATCAACCACGCAGGCGTGTATCATCGACAAGATCAACAAGGAGCGTGCGGCTCATGTCATCACCCTGGAGGATCCCATCGAGTATCTGCACCGGAATAACCTGTCCCTGATCAGCCAGCGGGAGATTGCCATTGACACCAACGATTATCTGTCAGCGCTGCGTGCGTGCCTCAGACAGGCCCCGGATGTGATCCAGCTTGGTGAGATGCGAGATTACGAGACGATCCGTACCGCGATGACCGCGGCAGAGACCGGACATCTCGTGATGGCTACGCTGCATACGAGAGGCGCGGTCAATACCATCGACCGTATCATCGATTCCTTTCCGTCCCAGCAACAGGAGCAGATCCGTACACAGCTGGCAGCGGTGCTGGTCACGGTCGTTTCCCAGCAGCTGATCCCGGGCGTGGACGGCAAGATGGTACCTGTATTTGAGATCATGCACGTGAACAGTGCCATTAAAAATATGATCCGTGACAACAAGAGCTATCAGATCGACAACGCGATCCAGACCTCCGCCGCAGAGGGCATGGTTTCTATGGACCAGTCACTGATCGCCCTGTTCCAGACCGGAAAGATCACGGCAGACACCGCGGTAGAGTACGCAGTCAACCCGGATCAGGTGGCCCGGAAAACAAAGGGACGGTAACTGATTGTCCTGAAAGAGAAATTAGTAGGAAAGTACCCAATTGAGGAGTGTACAAATTTGTTTCGGGAGGGTATAATAGCACGAGAGAGACCTGGATGAAACAGGGTATGATCTGATGGAAGGAAAGAAAACATATAGGAAGAAATAGGGAGGAACTTTACATGAACGTAGGAATACTTGGTGCAGGAAACATTGCAGGAAAGATGGCGCGCACATTGAATGGGATGGAGGGTGCGACTGCTTATGCGGTGGCTTCCAGAAATTTCGAGAAGGCGCAGAATTTTGCAAGCGAATACCAGATAGAAAAAGCATACGGCTCTTATGAGGAGCTGCTGGCGGATGATAAGGTGGACCTGGTATATATCGCAACACCGCATTCTCATCACTTAGAGCATGGAAAGCTGTGTATTGATCATGGCAAGCCGGTGCTCTGCGAGAAATCCTTTACTGCAAATGCAGCACAGGCGCGGGAACTGCTGGATTACGCAAAAGAAAAGGGAGTGTTCATCACAGAGGCGATCTGGACACGCTACATGCCCTCGCGAAAGCTCATCACAGATGTGATCAAGAGCGGAGAGCTGGGAGAAGTACATATGCTGAGCGCCAATCTGGGATATAGTCTGGCTCACAAGGAGCGTATGGTAAAGCCGGAGCTTGCCGGAGGAGCACTGCTTGACGTAGGCGTTTATCCGCTGAATTTTGCCAGCATGTTCTTTGGAAATGACGTTGCAAATATCACATCCTCCTGTGTGAAGCATGAGACCGGCGTTGACGGGCAGGCCGGCATGATCCTGACATATAAGGATGGACGCATGGCTACCCTTCATATGGGAATGTATGCTCCCACAGAGCAGTATGGGATCATTTACGGTACCAAGGGCTATCTGATCGCATACAATATCAATAATATTGACAGGATCGAAGTGTTCTCATCCGATCGCAAGCTGATCCGCACCATAGAAGTACCCGGGCAGATCAGCGGATATGAATATGAGGTAGAGGCATGCAGGAAGGCGCTTGCAGAGGGTAAGCTGGAATGCGAGGAGATGCCCCATAGCGAGACGATCCGGCTGATGGAGCAGATGGATACCCTTCGCGGACAGTGGGGAATCCGCTATCCATTTGAATAAGTCTTTTTAATATAAAATATAATGGCGGGATCATTCCCGCCATTTGCATGATAGAAATCGTTTTAGGATTTTTTCGATGATCTTTTCATTGACCGGGAGAAAATGCGATGCGACCGGTCCGACACAGAACGCACAGATGATCGTGCCGATGCCGACGAGTCCGCCCAGCAGATAACCTACGGCTACAAAGCAGACATCCACGGCAATTCGTGTAATGCCAAATTTGCTGCGCAGCTTGTCGCTGATGACGACTGCAACGAGATCATTTGGCCCGGTTCCGGCATCTGATTTGATCACGATCGTCATACCGTAGGCCAGGATGACACAGCCTGCTACAAGCATGAGTAAACGTCCAATCAGAGCATCCATATCTGCAAGGACCGGTGCCAAAAAGAAGGAGTACATGTCAATGATCGGGCCTCCGCAGATCATGCAGATGATCGTGCCAAGCTTCACATAGGTACGGTCAACAATGAGCAATACAAGGATGATCAAAAAGCAGACAGCGATATGTACGCGACCATGCGTCAGAAAGGCGAATCCGGTCAGATTTAGCAGACTGTGGAACAATCCCTGAACAAGTACATTGAAGGGATCAGAACCGAGATCAGCTAGTAAAAATAAGGTGACTCCAAGGTGCGCGATCAAAAGTCCGATAAATAAGATGATGGCGCGCAGAGCCGTTTCTTTCAGTGTTCGTTTCATGATTCATTTCTCCTATGTTTATGATATTCATATTATATAAGAAAAAATCATGCTGTGCAACGACTAGTATGGAAAAGCATTATGGCTCACGGAACAATCCGATATTCGGCGGCAGATAGGTGAATAGTATAAAGCACAGCCCCAAAATGACAGTGGTAAGCCATAATAATCCCGTATAGCGCCGAACTTTACATGAAATGGTCAGCTTGTATATGATATAGAAAGCAACGATCACACTGACAACAAAGATTCCGATATCAACAGGCAAAAAGCTTTTCCCAATGATCCCGGTATAAGTATAGAAGAGAACCGGAATCGTAAAGGTTCCAGCCAGCACGCCTGCGGGCAGTGCAGAGCAAATACAGGGGTGTGTATCACGGAGTGACCACCACATATACAGGGAGTAAAGCAGCATGGGAAAAAAGCACAGCTTCATGTGCTCCCAGGTGGATTCACTGACCGGAGTAAAAAATCCTACGATATCGTTTTGCCCGGACCAGTCATAGACAAAATGTGCGAGAGTGCCGGTGATGATGACAAATAAATCGCCGATGATGCAGCTGCGTTTTAAATCTTTCATATTGAAAGGCTATGCACATTTTGAACAAATATGTATAGCCTTCCTTAATTCTTTTAATTTCTAATTTAAAAATAATGATTTTTATTGTGATTTTGTCCCATTAAGAATATAATGAAAGCGTATGTGGGTTTTGAAAAAATAGCACAAATGAAAAGGAGGCTAATTATGAGTAATGAAACAAAAGAGGGAATTTACAGCGTCAAAGAGATGGGCGCCGGAAAAACGCTGCTGCTGGGCTTGCAGCACATGTTTGCAATGTTTGGTGCAACGGTTCTGGTGCCGATCCTGACAGGGCTGGATGTGGCAACAACACTTCTGTTTGCAGGACTTGGAACACTTCTGTTCCATCTGATCACGAAGAGAAAGGTTCCGGCTTTTCTTGGATCTTCTTTCGCATTCTTAAGCGGCTACGCAGCAGTCAAATGTATGGAAGGCATCACGGATGCTGCCGGAAACACGATGGAAAATGCACAGCTTCTTCCCTATGCATGTATCGGTGTCTGCTTTGCAGGACTGGTTTACTTTGTACTGGCAGCGTTTATCAAAGCCTTTGGCGTAGCAAAGGTAATGAAATGTTTCCCGCCCGTTGTGACAGGACCTATCATCATCGCCATCGGTCTGACACTTTCCGCATCAGCGGTCACGAACTGCTCTACCAACTGGTGGCTGGCGATCGCAACGATCCTTGTTGTAGTGATCTGTAATATCTATGGTAAAGGAATGGTAAAGATCATTCCCATCCTGATCGCGGTAGTCGTATCTTATCTTCTGGCAGCAGTTACCGGAAATGTTGATTTCTCCGGTATCAAAGATGCTGCATGGATCGGTTTTCCGATCAAATACGAGAATACTGTATTTTCTGTATTCGGGGATAATTTCAACCCCTCATTTTTCATCACATCAATTGTAACGATCATGCCAATCGCACTGGCAACGATCGTAGAACATATCGGTGATATTTCTGCTATTTCATCGACGGTAGGACGCAACTACTTTAAAGATCCGGGACTGCATCGCACACTGATCGGTGACGGCGCGGCAACGATCCTTGCTTCTTTATTCGGAGCACCTGCAAATACTACTTATGGCGAGAATACGGGTGTACTTACACTTTCCAAGGTGTATGATCCCTTCGTGATCGAGCTGGCAGCCGGCTTTGCGATCCTGTTCTCCTTCTGCCCGAAGTTTGCAGCAGTGATCAGTGCAATGCCCGCAGCGACCATCGGCGGCATCTCACTGGTACTTTACGGAATGATCTCTGCGGTCGGTGTCAGAAACGTTGTTGAGAGCCGTGTGGATTTTTCAAAATCAAGAAACGTGATTATTGCTGCTTTGATCCTGGTACTGGCGATCGGCATCAAGTATTATAATGCATCCGGTGATATCTCTTTTATGATCGGTCAGATCAAGATCAGCTTCTCCGGAATTGCAGCCGGTGCGCTGGTTGGTATTATTCTGAATGCCATTCTTCCAGGAAAGGATTATGAATTCAACGCAGGGGTGTAAAACCGTTATTTTTCACAGTTTTTTCTGGTAAACCCGATAAAATACTTTATTTTTCCCATTTTTTCATCCTGCTCTTGACAATTCAAGAGTGGGGTGCTTATACTGTCAAGTGTTCATTATAACACGTTTCATAGGAGGAAAAGCAATGAAGAAGAAACTTATCAGTTTACTGGCAGTGGTAGCTTTGACCGTTGGTACGCTGGCAGGATGCGCAAGCTCTAAGGAGCAGGCACCGGCAGCAAATGAGACAGAAGATACCGCAGACAGCACAGAGGCAGAGGGTGATGATGCAGAAGCTGCAGAGGATACCGCAGCAGCTTCTAATGTAAAAGCAGGCTTCATCTTCTTACACGACGAGAACTCTACCTATGACCTGAACTTCTTAAACGGCGCAAAATCAGCCTGCGAGAAGATGGGTGTGGAGTATGTCGTAAAGACCAACATTCCTGAGGGTCAGGAGTGCTACGAGGCAGCGTGTGAGCTGGCTGATGCAGGCTGCAATTTTATTTTTGCAGACAGCTTTGGACATGAGGATTACATGATCGAGGCAGCAAAGGAATATCCGGACGTACAGTTCTGCCACGCAACCGGAACAAAGGCTCATACCGAGCAGCTGGACAACTTCCACAATACATTCGCATCTATTTATGACGGACGTTATCTTGCAGGTATCGTTGCAGGTATGAAGTTAAACGAGATGATCGACAACGGCGACATCACTGCTGATCAGGCAAAGATGGGTTATGTCGGTGCGTTTACTTATGCTGAGGTTATTTCAGGATATACTTCCTTCTTCTTAGGCGCACGCTCTGTTTGCCCCAGCGTGACAATGGAAGTAACCTTTACCGGTTCCTGGTATGATGAGACCGCTGAGAAGGAAGGCGCAAACAAGCTGATCGAGGACGGCTGTGTACTGATCAGCCAGCATGCAGACTCCATGGGAGCACCTACTGCATGTGAGACCGCAGGCGTACCGAACGTTTCTTACAACGGAAGCACCGCAAGCGCTTGCCCGAATACCTTCCTTGTATCTTCAAAGATCAACTGGGAGCCTTACTTCATCTATGCAATGGATTGTGTAGCAAATGGTAAAGCGATCGATACTGACTGGTGCGGTTCTCTTGAGACCGGTTCCGTTGAGCTGACTGAGCTTGGAAGCGCAGCTGCAGAGGGAACACAGGAAGCCATCGATGCTGCAAAGGCTGACCTGATCGCAGGAAAGGTACACGTATTTGATACAACTACCTTTACCGTAGAGGGAGCTCCTTTAGACAGCTATATGGCAGATGTTGACACAGATCCCGAGTATCAGGGAGACCATGAGGTTGTTGTTGACGGATACTTCCATGAGTCTGGCGCAGAGTTTAGATCTGCACCTTACTTCAACGTAAACATTGACGGTATCAACCTGCTGGATACAGCATTCTAATTTGATATAGAAGATGAATAGGACGGCGCAGCGTTTTACAGCGCGCCGCCCTTTTTCTATTGGATTGGTTTTTCGGAGCTTATTATTTGAAAGAGAAAGCAATGTAATAGAAAAGGGGCGGAAAAAAACAGCCAACAAAAGCGAAAGGGGTAAATAATGGAAACGAAAACAGCCGCAGTTTCAATGAGAAACGTAACGAAAACCTTCGGCTCCGTGATCGCCAATGACAAGATCAGCCTGGATATCTACAAGGGCGAGATCCTGGCACTTTTGGGAGAGAACGGCAGCGGAAAGACAACGCTTTTAAACATGCTCTCCGGTATCTATTTCCCGGACGAGGGACAGATCTTCATTAACGGAAAGGAAGAAGTCATCCGTTCACCGAAGGATGCGTTAAAGCTGGGGATCGGTATGGTGCATCAGCATTTTAAGCTGATCGATGTGCTCTCTGCTACGGAAAATATCATTCTCGGTCTGGATGGAAAGCTGAATCTGAAGGAGGCTTCAAAAAAGATCGAGGACATCTGCAGCAAATACGGCTTTGAGGTCAATCCGAAGCAGAAGATCTACGACATGTCCGTTTCCCAAAAGCAGACCGTGGAGATCGTTAAGGTACTGTATCGCGGTGCGGATATCCTGATTCTGGATGAGCCCACGGCTGTGTTGACTCCCCAGGAATCCGAGAAACTGTTTGCTGTGCTTCGGAAGATGCGCGATGACGGAAAAGCGATCGTTATCATTACACATAAAATGCACGAGGTAGAGTCCCTGTCTGACCGTGTGGCTGTGCTTCGCGGCGGTAAATACATCGGAGACATGGCGACAAAGAATACGAATGTGACCGAGATGACAAACATGATGGTTGGTCACACGGTGACGTTAAATATTGACCGGCCGGATCCGGTGGATCCCAAGCCCCGTATCGAGGTCAAAGGACTTTCTGTGCGGGATGAAGAAGGCTTTTTGAAGCTGAATGACGTTTCCTTTACGGCAAACAGCGGAGAGATTCTTGGTATTGCAGGTATTTCCGGCTGCGGACAAAAGGAGCTTTTGGAAGCCATCGCCGGTCTTCAGGTGACAGAGAGCGGTACGATCGCCTATGTACAGGACGATGGAAGCCGGGAGATGCTGATCGGAAAGGATCCTTTGGAGATTACGGAGCTGGGAGTTTCCCTTTCCTTTGTTCC
>JAQYOU010000098.1 GCA_028727105.1 bacterium | reverse complement strand
ATTGGTGGAATATCATTATTAAATTTTTAAAATTTGATAATTCTATTCTTAATGATTTTCTTATATTTGTTGCCTCCATTTTCTTTTGCAGTGTACTTCCATAATAAGCATCTTGTAATAAAGCAACTGTATTATTAATCTCATTATCATCTTCTAACGGAAGAAACACATATTTTTCCTGTGTTCCGAAATAACCTTCTTTTCTAAAAGCAATCTTTTTATCTACCTCAATCTGTGAACAATCCAAAATTGGTTCATATTTTGCATTCTTTATATTATTGCAATGTGCACAAGACCAGAACAGATTATTCCAATCGTATTTCAATTCGAGATTCCCACGATGCGGTTTCAGATGTTCTATTTGATAAGATGAAATACTGCTCTTATTTTCGCAAATGTAACATTTTCCTCTAAACATTTCTATGAGAGCTTCATTGACCTCCGGTTGATTATACCCACTGTCTTTTTCCTTAGCCACTTGTAATACTTTGATTGCAGTTTGTGCTTTTTCTGTATCACTACGAACAAATTTTATCATTCTGCTTCCTTCTATCTTCTATTTCTTCAAATGCATCTTTTGCTTCTCTTGAAAGATCTCCTGATAACTGTTTAAATTCTGTAAACAGCGTAGCCCGCTCCGCACGCTCCTCATCAGTTGGATGATCGGTCTCCACCAGCTCCTGATATCGTTTTACTTTTTTCATAAGATTCTCAGAATATGAATCCAACTCAAAATATCCTTCTACGATCCCCTCTGCGGAATAGCATGACATATCTTCCATACGGATCTTTTTTTCAAGATCATAAATCACGCAGTTCTCAACAGAATTTAAAATATATGGAGAATGTGTAGAGACAATAAATTGTATTTTAGGAAAAAAGCTTGTCAAAAAAGGCAATATTGTCTTTTGCAGTCCAATATGCAAATGTGTTTCCAATTCATCAATCATGACAATACCTTCCACATCATAGGAGCTCAATGTTCCCTTTTTCAACCAGTTTTGTTCCATCCTCAAAATCAAATCTGCAACGATCTGTATTGCCGCAGAATAACCATCAGACAGCTGGTCAAATCCAAAGGCATTTCTGCCATTTTCGATAATCTCAAAATTATAATTTTTATAATCGTACTTTATTTCAATACTTTCATTATCAAGAAGAACCTTTAACGCTTCGACAAACCGTTCAAACCATTGATCCAGCATATGGACAGTTGTCATATCATTTTCATTTCTCGCATACGCCTGCTGCGTTTTTAAATGAACTAAATATTTTAATAAAACATTTCCAGGATTGGAATCAAAGGAATAGCAGGTATCCAGCACCACGTCCTCTATACTTGACTGTTTGATAATTCCAGTCTTGCGATCTGCACCATAATATGCCAGAATATATTTTCCCTCTTTGAACAATCCATCCAATCCATCTGAATGATTGAATACAACACTGACCCCATCTCTGTATTGTTTGATACGTTGAAGCGTATTCTGATAATTTTGCTGGGCAGTATATTTTTCATTTTCATTTTTTGCTGTTTCCAGTTGACCTTCATATAAATTCAGCCAGCTCACATAAGTATCTTCCAAGTGTTGCAATTCTCCATCAACTATCGCTTTCAGATACCTTCTCATTGCCTGCAAAACTGTTGTTTTTCCAGATCCGTTTTTACCTGTTAAAAGCAGATTTGTCCGCGCATCCGGCTTTAAGTCGATGCATATATCCGATATATGACGTAAATGCTCTATTTTGATCTGAGTAATATAATGATTCATACGCGACTATCCTTTCGCTTTAAATATTGTTACTTCATACAATCATTATATCGACTATTTTAATGCAAATCAATGATATTCATTCCAAAAATGAAACCTAAAATGAGAAAGAAAGCAAATCCTCACGAACCTGCTTTCTTTCACACTAGTATTTAATACATCATCCATTCTGCATCATAAACCTGATGGACAACTGTATGATCTGTTTTCCTTGTATTGAATTTCCATCTGCCATCCGAGTCCTTCACAAGAGTAACTGTCTCCTGAACTGTTCGGTTCTCTTCAATCCATAATTTGTCCTCATCGTCCAACTCACCCCAAGAGTCCAAAATAAAATTTTTCTCAACATCATTTTTCTTCAGATTGGAATAAGTACGGACTTTGCTGATATCATAGTCTGCACTGGCTGTAATAAGATAGCCATCTCCCTGTTTTTCCACACTCAGAATATTGTGATCAAGCAACACTGCAAACGTATTTGCATGGTCAGAACCCATTCCTCCATTTTTGATTGACTGCAAAGACTGATATGCAATCGCATCTTTATTATTACAAGCTTCATCTGTTGTAATGATGAGTCCCGAATCTAATAAATTGCGCTCACCCTTTGTCTGGCAGTCAATTCCAGCAATCAGAAATTTATTGTACATTGACTCAAAAAACTCTCGTGTATCAAATACAAAATTTTCTGCTTTTGCAGCATGTCCGTCTTGTGTCCTCAAATATATATTGGAGTACACGCTTTGCGTATCAAGATTTTCATCTATCTCATATTGTAACAGATAGACATTCTGCGCCTGCCTGTAAATGCTGTTATAAACATCCCATAAACCGGATGTATCCGCAATATGATGATAGGCACCGCCCGTTTTCTCTGAAATTTCCCGCAAAGTATATGCATCGCACTCATCACCGATCCCAATCAAAAATACAGGAATATGATACTCTCTGGCGACATTGATCACATCCTGCTGTGTGCAATGTCCACAATTATTCATTCCATCTGTAAATGCAATCACACACTTTGCATTTTCTCTGGAGCGCACACGTTCTATTTCATTTACCAGCGTATCATATAATCTGGTCTGTCCCGATGCTCCCATCTCGTCAATCAAAGATCTGATTTCATCAAAATCTGTTCCAAAGGGAGCTACTGTATAGGAATACTCGCTAAATTCCGTAAGTTCGACCTCGTCACCTTCGTTCTCATCCAGCATACATATAAAATCGGTCATAGCCTCCTGCGCGTCACCTAATCCATACTCCATACTTCCACTTACATCAGCAACCAGCCCTACACTCAGCCCTTCCTTCGTGCTTAAGGGAGTTGCCCGAAGAATCGTCTTCTTTGTAAATGGACCCTTGAGTGTTTTTCCTTCATTGACATAAAATGCATCTGCATCCAGACCATCTACAAATTCTCCATTTTCGTTCTCGATGCTTACATACGCTGTGACCACCGGATATTCTGACAGATCATATTGCGTGACAGAAAGTTTATAATCATAGTTTGGATTCTGTATAAATTCTATGATCGCATTCCACTCATCTAATTGCTTCCAGGCACCGCTATAATTTTCTTCTGCAAGCAAAGACTCTGTCTGCGCCTTGATTACATCAATCTGATCGAGTTCTGCTTCATAGGCGAATGAGACATCCTGTGCCTCCAGCTTTTCGCGGTACTCAGCAAGCTGCGCCTGATTATATTCGACAATCTCCCCTACAACCTGATCCAGCTGCGCTTTTTTTTCATCTATTTCATCTTCCGGCTGTTCCTGCTGAATCGCATCCAGTATCTGTACAATCAGTTGATCAAGTTCCTCCTTCTTTTTTTCTGTAAAGATATAATACTTTTCCTGATCCTTGATCCTGGAAACTTCCTTTTGCATCGCCTGCGCATAAGTTTCCCACTGCCGCTGCCGTTCCTGCTCACGCTTCTCATTTGTATGCTTCACAAACATTCCTGCGGTCAAACCAGCCAGAAGTATCACCACAACCAGCACAATGATAAATAGCAGCATTCGTCCAACTGCCTTTTTTTCATGTTTTTCAGCTGGTGCATCCGACTGCTTTGCTCCACAGTTTTTACAAAACGGCTGTCCATCCTTTATCTCGTTTCCACATTTCCAACAGTACATTTTTCTACTCCTCTAACGGTACAAACTGAATATCCAAGTCTACATTTCCCTGTATTCCATCTACAGTTCCCTTTTCTGAATACTGCCAAAATTCAAAAGCATACGGTGTCTGCGGTCTTTCCTCATAATCTGCATACCATATCGGATATTGCTGCAGCTGTGACAGATCAAAAATCTCTGACTCCCATATCATATTGCTGTAAATCATTGGCTGATATCCTGCCTGGGCAATCTTTTCGCAAAAAATAATCGTATTTTTTGTAAACTGCTCACCGGACACATCATCCGTTCTTGCAACATCATCCCGAATCAATTCCGGATCATAGACGACCGGCAACTGAATCTGATAATCTTTCAGATTCTCCAGAACAAGGTCTGCCTCTTCCAAAGCTTCCGTTTCATTCACAGCTTGGGAGAAAATATAGACACCTACATCCAGCCCAACTTCCTGTGCCCCTTTAATATAATTATGAAATTCGCTATCTGTGCACAGTACACCCTTCTGTCCATACCCACGGTAAGCTATGCGAAGAATTGCAAACTCATATCCGGCATTTTTCACTGCCTCCCAGTCAATCGCGCCCTGATGGTAAGACACATCAATGCCTTTGCGTATCGTATAACGCTCATCTCCTTCATATACGATTCCGTTTTCATCATTTTTCAGGCAATTCCAATCATATGTATGCTGCTTCCATTCCAGGTGAATGGTTGTTGTATGCCATTCACCCCATGCGTCCACATATCGAAGTGTATTCGGTTTTCCGTCTGCATCGGAATCATTATGGTCTACTTCTGATTTGTCCGTTTTTGTATTCTCTGTCAGAATTTCATATTCATCTATTGGGATATGATCCTGCTGAATCTCACATCCATCATCCGATAACGGCTTTGAGTTGACCACTGAGATCTCTGCGGCCTGTTCCTTTCTGCCACAGCCACACGCCAAAACCATGAATAACGCCATACATCTCATGTATTTTGCAATTATCTCCGGTTTATTCATGACTTTTCCTCACAATTACTCTGAAATTGATCTATACGTTTTTATTGATAAATATAATAATCTGCGGTAAACAAACTACTATCTTCCATGCCATCTTTGACTGCAATCGCTTTGATCGTTGTCGACTGATTCAGTCTGATGGAGCCTGTATAGCGCTTTGAATAAATGGATGGATAAGAACCATCCGTTGTATAATAAATCGTTGCACCTTTTGTCTTACAGCCTAGACGCACAGTGACACCCTGCTTATAATTTCCTTCTGTCTTGTTTGAAAACGGTGTTTCTACTTTTACATGATAATTGTAAGTTGTAATCCTGCTCTTGACATTTTTATTAATTGCAATGACTTTCAGTGTTGTATTCTTGCTGATCGTAAAAGCTCCCTTATATTGTTTCGATTTTGCAGTCGGTGTTTTTCCATTCGTTGTGTAGTAGATCTTAGCTCCCTTTGTCTTGCAGCTCAGCTTTACATTTACAGCAGAGCTATATGTCCCGGACGGTTTATTTGCCTGCGGTGTCTTTGCGCTCACATAATAGTTCCAGCTTGCGACTTCACTGTTTGACTTTCCGGATGTGACAGCCATTGCTTTGATCTGTGTATCTTTATACAGTGTAATAGTTCCCTGATACATCTTTGATTTCTTCGTCGGATTTTTTCCGTTCGTCGTATAATAGATTGTTGCTCCTTTTTCTTTTGTAGACAATTTAATCTTTGCAGGCTCTGAAAATGACTTACCACTCTTATAATTTGCAGTCGGAGCCGCGCATGCAAACTTGTACTCATAGGTTGACACCGGGCTCACGGAACCATTATCTAAAATCGCAATTGCCTTTAATGTTGTAGTCTGGCTGATCGGGATGCTTCCTGTATAGAGCTTTGCACTGGCAGAAGGCTTCGTTCCATCTGTTGTATAATAAATCTTTGCATTATTCAAGTGGCTGGTCAGTTCTACGGAAAACTCCTTTGAATAACTTCCGGACTGCATATTTGCGGTCGGCGCCTCGATCTCTACATACGGTAAGTACCATTGCAGAATTGGATATCCGTCATTGATTCCCGGGTCTACCGTCCATACGCGGTCAAAGTCCCAGCCGGAATAGGAAGATTTGTTGCTGCGGTCGTATCTGCTTATTTTGGTGGGTTTAAAGAGAGATTCTATTCTTCCTTCACCTCCACCAAAATAATAGCAACCATTTATCACAGCTCTTTCAGCTGCATATCCAACAACAGTACCGATATCACTCTCTTCATCTTCATCAAAACAGTCACCAATATCTACAACAGAATAACAATTACTTATTTGACCCCTAGAATCACCTATGATTCCGCCTATACTATCGTCCCACCATGAATATTCATCTACATTAATCTCTCCATAATTCATACAATTTCTAACTGTGAAATTATCCGTTTGCCATCCAACGATTCCTCCTACCCCAACCCCATCAGCCCGTGAGACAGAACCTTCAATCATGAGCGATGCCGAATTGATACATTCCTCAATCGTTACCACCGGATCTACCTTATACCAACTTTCACCAATGGTATGATGGCTAGTACCACGCCCTTGTCCAAGTATTCCTCCAACAAACATTTGGCCAGCTTGACTATCATAAACTCTCTTACAATACACATTTCCAGATACGAAACACTTACTAATCGTAATTGGTTGGAACATTACCTGATTTGTACCTGCAGCATCCTTATAATACGCTCCTGCTGAAACAAGGCTTTCTACCACTGCACGTTCATCAGCATCATTGTCAGCAAAATTGCTTCTACCTGCCAGTACACCAACACGCTCTATATTCGACGTCCGAATATCCACATCCTCCAGTCTCAGATTCCGTATCGTAGCACCCGGATACAAGTCGCCAAACAATCCACCTGTCGTACTCTTCAGGTTTTTAATGCAATGCCCATTTCCATCAAATGTACCTTTAAATGTTTTGATCGTCTCCCAATAGCCATACCGTGACATATCAATATCATTTGTCAGATAAAAACGGGATGACTCGCTGTTATAGCTTAACTTCTGCAGCTCTTCCGCCGTGGAAATTGCTGTCCAGCCTGTAAAATCTGTTGTGGATGCCTTTACTTCCACAGCATGGATAAAAATCGCCCCTACGATCATAAATGAAAATAGAAACATCCACCAGCTCTTCCCCATTTGTTTTACTTTTTGCAATTCCTCACACATTTTGTTTCCTCCTCTGTTTGCTTCATTCCTCTGCAATTCAATCTGTTTTCACTGTATTTTTCCCAGTAATCCCAGTCTAGTATATATATTTACTAAAGTCAATAGTAAACAAATATACTAAAATCATTCTTGATCGCACTACCAACGTATGCGTTGACTTCATAACAATACCCGGTCATTTTCTGAATCCATGGATGATATTCGGAGCCGCCACCATCAATGAGTTATCAGCTTTATATCACTTCCACCGCAAAACATGACATCATGAGAGCTACTGATTATATTGAATTTTCGCATAAAAATCCGGATGCAGCAGAGCGTCTATTGGATGTTGCCACTTAACAGATCAATTCTCTGTGTGATTTTCCCGAAAGATTACCTCTTGTAGATGATCCCGTTTTAACCAGCTGGAAGATTCATTTCATTAGCGTCAATAACTACCTTGCGTTTTATACAATCGACAACGAAAAACAAATGGTAATTATTGTCCGTTTCGTTTTTCAAAAAAGTAACTGGAACTCCATTCTTCGACAGGGTTTTCCCCTCATTTGAAAAAACTCCAGCCACCCGGAACTCTCCGAATGGCTGGAGTCAAATTTCACCTATCCCACAGTATTTTCACTCAAACAACCTGTATCGGATCGTTTTACCAGTCTTCCTCTTCATCGGAAAGGTTGTAATACTCATCTGCTGTCAGAACATTTACGGTGACCGTCTTGCTCACATCGCCGGCCGTGATCGTCACGGTTGCAGTTCCTGCACCTTCGATCTGGCAGGTTCCTTCGCTTCCGATGCTGACTACCTTCTCATCTGAGCTGGTAAATGTTACTTCACCATTGTAGTAGAAATCTTCGGGAGCTGTGATCAGTGTATATTTATAATTCAACGGATCGTATCCTTGATCATCCTCACAGACGTTAATGATTTCTTCCTCTAACCGGATATCAGCCACTTTTACTTCTACTACAGTCACGGTGCATACACCAAACTGTTCGCCAAGCTTATTTTCCTCAAAATCTTTATAAGAGAACTTCAGCTTCGCAGTACCCGGTTTGATGGCACGGACAGTCGGATTTCCATTCCAGTCCGGCTCTCCCTCCTCTAAAATGTCCTCCTCATCACAATCTACAACCCATCCACCGTTATAGTATTTCAGCAAGTCCTGCAAATTCAGATCACCGCCAACAGGCAACGTCACATTGTCCTCCCGCAAACCATTATCATGGACTTTTACCTTAATCTTGCCGAGTGTTTTTGTCTTCTTTTTGTAGGTTTCCTTCACAGTTACTGTGTAAGTACCCGCCTTTTTCGCAGTATAGGTCTGTGCATACACATAGAAATCGTCTCCCCAGACCGGCATGCTCATCAATTTCTGCGACATTCTGAAATCTTTGCTATTGCTCACAAACGTATAGGTTGCCTTCGGATTCATATTCTCGATCACACAGATCGGCTCCGTACCGTCCGAATAGAACCATGTACCTGTACCTACCGAGAGCAGTTCTTTGGATGTCTCTGCGGATGCCTTTACTGTCGCATTTTTTACCGTTACCTTACATGTTCCGACTGTTGTTGTCTTTCCCTTTAATTTCTGCTTTACGGTAATCGTTGTTGTACCGGCTTTGATACCTGTAAGATAGCCCGTTGTCTTGCTTGCCTTTACCGTAGCCACCTTTTTATTGCTGGAAGTGAACGTATAGGTAGCACCCTTTTTACTGTTCTGCACATGGATGCTGTACTTTCCTAACCGCTCACTAAACGCCGGCGTGGTCTCTCCCGCATAACCATAGGTTCCAATTGCGATTACCTTTTTTGTCTCGCTCAACGACGGCTTTGCTGCTGCCTGCACTTCCAGTCCACTGAATACCGGAAGCACCAGCATTATAGCCATCAAGAAAATGAACAGTTTTTTTAAGATGTTTCTCTTCATAGTTTTTGTCTCCTTTATGTGATTTTTTGTGGGATCATTACTGTCACGGTGAAGATAATAATAGTCACATCATTTCTCATATAAAACACATACTCTAATTATAACTGTTCAGCACCTTAACAGCTCTGATTTGTTCTGAATATTTACCTTTCATCCGCGTATTAGCATTTTCAGTTTAGTACAGTTATTTACTAAAGTCAATAGTAAACAACTGTACTATGTTATTCTGAATTTGAATCGATTTACGTACGCAAACATTCCCGCAAAAGGGGCATAGAGTTGGTGCGGACAATTGCCTGAATCGTTGCAAATGGAGATTTTATATGGAATGCAGCTCATATATTCAGAAAAAAATCAGGGATCTGAGAGAAGACCATGACCTGACACAGCAGCAGGTCGCGGATTATCTCGGCACTTCACAGACAATGTACGCGCGCTATGAGCGCGGTGCCAATGAACTGCCCATCCGCCACCTGATCTCTCTGTGCAGGCTGTATCATGTCTCAGCAGATGTGATCTTAGGGCTGCGGCGATGATTCATGCGCGTTTCACCGGTATGCTCTTCGTTTTCCGAGAGCTCCTATCTGATCCAAAATCTCCCACAGCTGCTGTTCCTGTTCAGCCGTCCGGTTTTCCCTAGAATGCTCTGAAATGAATACCGCATAGTCTTTCACTGCATTGATAAACTTCTTATGTGGCAACAGATCATCTGTCTTTGCAAGCGGAAGAAGCTTTCTTTCCTGCACCTCATATTTGATTCTTTCATAATGTGGCGTCATATTTCTGTTGCTGACCAGATCGCAGAAAAAATGAAATTCGTGTTGATCCTGTACATTTGTTGTTTCGGAAAAACTCTGTACAAGAAACTCTTCGATCCTTAGCATCGGATCATCGTCCAGATTTCCATGAACCGCCTTTTTTGAGAAACCGGTGCCCCTGATGACATTGACTCCTTCAATCATCAGTATGAGGTTTGTATAAGCCAGCAGGTTTCTGATATGACGGTTGACATACTCCCCGTAAAACCCGCATAACTGCATCTTCGCCATCACCTTTTTCTGTGTCATGGTGATTTCTTCTGCCTTTTGTAAATCTGCATGTTCTTCCAGCTGTTGATGGAGCTGAGCGAGCAGTGCCTGCGCATCTGTGAGCGTCTGTGATGCATACGACGGAATCGTCTTTTCCAGCATTTCCCTGACAAAAATCTCATAATATGCTGCTGCATACAAAAATTTTTCATAAGCGAGCACTTTGTCCGAATCCATCTCATCCACTTCTTCCGAAGACTTTATCGCAAGATAGGAAAGCAGTGTTTCCTCCAAAAGTTCCTGCAGCCGTTCCAGCAGAAGATACGGCACCAGGACTTCATCTGCATCGATTTCGGATATATCACTCATTTTTTCTGTAATATAGGGTGATGACAGAAATGCCTGCTTATTTTTTTCCCTGTTAACATACGAAAGCACGCGATTATTTCCATCGTTTCCGTCATTTGCTTTCGGGATCACCTGTTCTTCGAAAAAAGTTTCAAAGGATTTGACCCTGTTCTTTGTTCTGGTGGAGACCGCAATCTCACAAATGATCAGCTTGTCTAAATATTTCAGCTGACCGGCATTTTTCACGGCCTTCCTCTCATAGCTTCGAACAGCGTCCATGAATAACTGCCTGACATCATTTGCACTTTCTGATTTTTCATACTTTGCGATAACGCACCGCCTCCCTATTTTTTCATTTTTTATTTATCATAACATGTTCTTTTTCAAAAAAATTCACTGGAACTGGCACATTTTTACTTTTTTTACATTTGTCTCTGATCACAGAAAAAGCGGTAATAAATTCATTGTCATTATTGATGAGTGGGATGTACTGATCCGCGGTGAATTCGCAGACGCAGTTTCAGAAAACAAATGGAATGAATGGATAGAATTCGCAGATCAGTCTAATGCTCTATTAGAAGCAACGCTTGATAAGAATACAAAGCGCATCATTGAAGAATATGAAAAATAAGTCCAAAAATGTCATCTGCCCATCCTGAAGACTCAGGATGGGCAATCCTATTCTTATCCTTTGAATACCTCCGAAAACGCCTCGATCACTTCATCGAGTACGATCGGTTTCGAAATGAATCCGTTCATACCGCATTTGAATGCTGATCTCTTATCCTCGTCAAAAGCATTTGCCGTCATGGCTATGATTGGGATCGATGCGGCCTGCGGATCCTCCAGTGCCCGGATCCGTCTCGTGGCTTCGTAGCCATCCATCACAGGCATTTGAATATCCATCAGCACCAGATCATAGGCACCCAGCTCTGCAGCAGAAACCTTCTCAACTGCCTCCTGCCCGTTTTCTGCAGTACTTACCACAAAACCATACTCACTCAGTATCTCGATGGCGATCTCCGTATTCAATTCATTATCCTCAACAAGCAGGATCTTTTTGCCTTCAAAGTTCCGGGTTTGATCTGAAGCAGGAAATGCGCCAGGCGAATCGTCTGTTTTCTGATGCCCAAGGGCATCCAGAAGCGATTCTCGAAGATCAGACATAAACATCGGCTTTGAGCAGAATGCCGTTACACCGGCTGCCTTTGCTTCCACTTCAATCTCTGACCAGTCGTAGGCAGTCAGGATGATGATGGGCGTGTCATCTCCAAGTCTCCGGATCTGTCTGGTCACCTCAATACCGTTCATATCCGGCAGCCTCCAGTCAATGATATAGGCATGAAATGCATCGTTGACCTCTATAGCCTGTCTGGCCCGAAGAACCGCCTCTCTGCCGGAAACCGTCCATTCCGAACGCATGCCGACGCGAAGCAGCATCTTTGTCACACTGTCGCAGGTACTGAAATCATCATCTACAACAAGCGCCTTGAGTCCCTCCAGCTCATCGATCTTTTCAATCTTTTTTTGTGCAGACTGCAGGCGCAGATCCACACAGATCACAAACTCCGTTCCTTTGCCCTGCTCTGTGTGAACCTCAATGGAACCGCCCATCATGTCAATGATATTTTTTGAGATGGCCATTCCAAGACCCGTACCCTGTATCTTACTAACCGTAGAGGTACGCTCACGCTCAAAGGGATCAAAAATGCGATCCGCAAATTCCTTGCTCATACCGATACCGGTATCTTTGACACGTACTTCGTATCGTCCCTTTCCCTGGGGTGCCTGCTGCAGCTGTGTGACACGAACCGATACCGTACCGCCTGGGGCAGTAAACTTGATCGCATTGGACAACAGGTTCAACAGCACCTGATTTAATCGTATCTTATCACAGAAGACGTCCTCATCAATGACATCCATCGTATCCATATACAATTCCAGCTGCTTTGCGTGGATCTGACCACTGACGATGGTTTTGAGATCATGGAGTACATCTGAAAGATTTACCTCTGTCTCCTCCAGATGTATCTTTCCGCTTTCAATGCGGCTCATATCCAGCACATCATTGATCAGGGAAAGCAGATGGTTTCCCGAAGCAAGTATCTTTGACAGATAATCCTTCATCTTCTCTTCATTGCCAATATTGGCGCTTGCCAGCGTCGTAAAACCGATAATGGCATTCATCGGTGTCCGGATATCGTGGGACATATTGCTTAAGAAGGTACTCTTTGCCCGGTTTGCACTCTCTGCTGCTTTTACCGCATCCTCCAATGCCTGATTAATGTTCTTATCCTTTGTACGGTCAGACATCACAAGGATATACTTTTGTTCTCCCTGAATATCGCTGCAGAACGCGATCACATGGAACCAGCGTATCTCACCGGTCTTCTGATGAACATACTCTCTGTCCCATTCACCCTGCTCTCCCGGACGGATATCAGCAAGCTGATCCAGAACGCGAACCGTTTCGTCATCTCTGACCAGATGATCCAGCTCATGAATATTTGCCCGCGCCTGCTTTTCCGAGATACCCATCAGCTTTTCAATATTGGGACTGATATAATCCACACGGAGATTTTCCGCATCAAGCATAAGAAACACATCGTCCACATTAACGGAAAGCTTGGAAAACAGTTCCTCTCGGTACAAGATCTCCATATCCTTCCTTTTCAGCTTCCGCTGATTCTGTCGGATCACGATCGCCAGCATCAGGATACCCAGACCGATCATGATCGCTGCCATCACAAGCAGCGTACTGTACTGCAGCTTGTTCATGCTGGCATTAACCACACCGGCCGGCACCAGACCCAAAAGCATCCAGTCTTCAAATTCAGTCGACTCGTATACCAGATAATAGCTTACATTCTGTATGTTTATGAGTGTCGCACCGGAACGCCCCTGCTTAAAGTCCTCATGCAGGCTGTCGATCTCCTCGCTGCTCATTTTGGAATATTTTCTCAGCATCGCCAAAAAATTATAGACATCCTTCGGTTTATCAGCCGCATTGTCCACTACCACACGACCGTCCGAATGAACAACAAAACTGCTGGCGGTACCGTCAAAAGAAGTGGTCTTTAATGCATTCACCAGATCGGAATTATTGAAGCTGACCGCAATGGCCTCATAGTGAAAGCCTCCGAAGCTCCCGGAAGACGCAGGTGACGCAAACACCATGATCTGCGGCTGACCCGGAACAACGGAATTCACTGCCAGATCCTTGCCTTGCAGGATCAGTTCTGACAACTCATCATCCAGATCCAGATAGCCGGACTCGCCGCTTGCCGTCCGGTAATTCCCCTCCCGGCTGATAAAATAAAACTCCGTAAATCCGGTTTCCTCTTTGGCATGGGCAACAAACTCCCGGATCTCATCTTCATCCGAAACATCCTGTAAATAATCGGCCCATAAATGCATATGGATCCAGTTTCTCTTTACCAGATTTTGAAGAGATAAGTTGGATTGATGAAAGATCTCTGTCAAATGAGACACACTTTCCGAATAGATCGTTTGGGATACAAACTGATAATACAGGGTACCAAACACGGTAATACCTATGATCATAATGGCTGCTGCCAGGATTACCTGCAATCTCTTCCTCATGTTATCGACCTCCTTACCTCAAAATCGTTACATATTCTGTGGGTGCTTCCAACTGCTTCCCGCCTGCGAGTGCTTCACGAAACAGTGTATATACATTTGTGTCCACTGCGGCCAGCTTTTGGTCTAACCCTTCCGGCATGGGGCAATTGCAATAGATGGCAGCCTCCATATAGTCCATATCCCCAAAGATCGCAACGGAATAGACGGCATTCTCATCCAACGGTTTTCCATTCATCCGGATCTCACCAAGGGTATAGGTACCAGCTCCCTGATCCGTCAACTCATACTCCATTCCACTTGTAACAGGGAGCAGATTTTTATGTCGTATGGGATTTGATCCATCTTCTTTCACATTCACGAGCCACTCCATGAGTTCTTTGACTTCAGCACCTGTCAGCTGACCGCTTCGCATGGCCTCTCGATTCGCAACGAGCCAGTTCATCTGTTGTTCGTTATAGTCTCCCTCAAAAACAGGAGTCGTGACCACACTGGAATAGCCAATGGCAATGTCACTTCCGATCTGACTTCGCAGCGTATTTACCACAGCAGAAGCCGCAGGGCTTCCGTTTTTGCCGAACGTATAGTCATAGCCTGTTTTCTGACTGGTCCACGCATCGGGCGTTACACCATCGCCTTCGGAAATAAGCTCTGCATGAAAATCCCGGTACGCTTCCTCTGCGCCATAAGTACCCAAGATCATGTTCTGTACCACGTTTTTTGAGATCGCAAACATTTCCGCAGAAGCAAGACGCATGTACAGGCGGTTGCTGTTGATACAGTCCATGACCTGTGAAAACACGTCATTGATCTCGATGTCTACATTTTTATTGTAGCTGAGTACTGCATTGTCTGCAGCAATGCGTTTATGCCCTTCCTCACTGAACATGGCTTCCAGCACCTGCATCACGGCATCACACTTTGCCTGGTCCTGTTCCAGTTCCTTGTTCAATGCCACCTGGCAGGTCGGATAGGTTAACAGCCAGTTTTCCTCCGCAGTGGCTCCGTAATAAGGCAGCATGACCGTATTCATCCCCTCGTCTTCCCGAAGGGTCACACAGCCACTGGCCGTCCCCCGGATGATCGCCGCTTTGCCCTCCAGAAGCGCCGATGTCATCGTCTCATAATCCATTTCCGTGTCTTCCGGTCTGACTCCGGTATCCTTTAGATACTGTTCAAGCTTTTCAAACACAGCCGGCCACACCTTTTCATCCAGTCCCACCGGCGCGTCTGCCGTCTCACTCTCATATTCCGCACGCCACAGCGTGCCATCCATGGTCATCAGCTCCGGGATCCCACAGCCCTGAAGCGCCTCCATACAGGAATAATCCTCACGATAATCGTTCACATATCCCGTCAGGCCCAGCTCGTCAAACCGTCGGCATGCCTCAGCAAATTCCCCATAGTTTTCCGGCAGCGGAATACCATGTTCTTCGAACAGATCCACATTTGCGATATATCCGTCCACTTCCGCACACATAGGGAGCCAGCGGATGGCACCGCCGGGCTCCCTATTGTTTTCAATATAAGTATCATAAAAACTGCCGACCACCTCTGTCTCACTCAGATCCATGAGCATATCTGACATCTGCGCAGCATCGTTTAAAGAAAACCGCCGGCAGGTAATGATGTCCGGCAGCGCGCCGCGCTCATTCAGATCCTTATAATAATCCATGGAGTTATATCCGATGACAAAGGTAAAATCAATGTCCGGAAACTGTGCTTCCAGCCAGGGCGTAAACGCTCTGGTCATGGATTTGTCCCACAGATACATGGTGATCTGCACCTGTCCCGTATCCTGTCTGATCCCACAGCACGTGATACCAAACATCATCACAAGTATCAATATTGCAGCAAGAACCCTTTTCTTCATCTGTTTTCCCCTTTTTTCTCAATGTATCTCCATGAATCTATCACTTTAATGTGATATAATTTTCCGGTTCTGCTACCTGACCACCATTCAGAATATACGCTGTCCACGTATTCTTGACACGGATCTCTTCTTTTTCAAACTCAAGGTTGATCACACTCAGAAGCGGGTTCATATATGCGGCCAGATTCAGGCATGTTACCTGAAATGTATCATCATCACGGATCTCCTTGCCATCCTTGCGCACATGGCTCAGCTGATAGATTCCGTCTTCTGACTCCACTACTTCAATGGACAGTCCGCTGACCGTGGGCAGCGATCCCCGGTTAAAGGGTGTAAACCCATCCTCCACGCCCTCTACGGAGCATCTGATATACGCTTTCAGCTCTGCGCCGCTCATCTCCCGCTTCCAGGCTTCCAAGGGATTGGGTATGATCATGTTTCCCACCATCTTTTCCGTATAATCAGCCTTCATGACAGAACCCGTGAAGCTGTAAGAAGGTGCGATCAATACATCACTGTCATAGACGCCGCGCAATGTATTGGCCATGGCTGAATAGGATTCGTTGCCGCCTTTTTTATGAAAGATATTAGAATAACCCTGTTCCAGAGTCAGCACGGTTTCCGCCGTGTCATCCTTTGGTTTCCGCAGCTGTGCGTCGAATGCCTCATAGGCCTGCTTCGCATCGTATTCACCCTGGACCATCTTAGAGACAACGTCCTTGGATACCGCAAAAAAGTCATTGGAGGCAATACGGATATACATATGGTTCTGTTTGATCAGCGGTGTCAGATTATCGAGCGCAGGCGACAGCTTCAGATTCACATTCTGACTGTAGGAGATCACGTCCTCTCCATTTGCGAGAGTGTTCTGACTTCCCTCGGAAAGCATCACATTCAGTACCCGCATCGCCTTCTCATAACGATTCTTATCCTTTTCCAGATCCTTGTTCAATGCCACCTGAAACGCGGGATAGGAAAGCACCCACTGCTCGCCGTTCTGCCCGAAATAAGGAAGAAATACCGCGTCGACACCCATATTCTGGAATGCAACGGTGTTCGATCCTCCGGATCGGATCACAGCAGCCTTTCCCTCGGTAAACATTTGTATCACCGGATCATAGGAAAGCTCCAGATCCTCCGGGCGGATATTGACATCCTTGATAAACTGTTCCATCCGCTCAAACACTCCCGGCCATACAGTATCATCCAGGCCGGTAACTTCCATATTGGTAGGATCCTCGTAGGCGCTGCGCCACATGCTTCCCTCCATGGAAATGATCTCCGGAATGGACAGGCCCTGCAACACTTCCATACAGGTATAGTCATACGCAAAATCCGCAACAAAGCCGCGGATCCCTTCTGCTTCAAACGCCTGACATGCAGCTACCAGACTGTCATAATCCGTGGGCAGCGGGATCCCGTATTCTTCAAATACCGCCCGGTTGGCAACCAGACCGTCTGCCTCACCACAGAGCGGCAGCCAGTTGACCGTGCCGTCCGGGTTTGTGAAATTGCCGATATAGGATTCATAGACCGCACCGGCTGCCTCCGTCGTGGACAGATCCATGAGCTGATCCTTCAGAGCCGCTGCATCATGCAGGGAAAAGCGACGACAGGTGATGATGTCCGGAAGTTCCCCGTTCTCATTCATGAATTTATAAAAATCCAGATCGTTGTTTCCCACAACAAATTCAATGTTCACATCCGGAAGCTGCTCCTGGATGTAGGGCGCAAAGCTGTTGAGCATGGCATTGCTCCACAAGTAGACCGTGATGGTCTCTGCATCCTCCCGCTTCCCGGCAGCGCCGCAGCCTGACAGAAGTGATACTGCCAAAAGCACTGCCAATAATATTGCGATCATTCTTTTTCCCTTTGTTCTGTTCATATTTTCATCCTCTCCTATATTTTTCTCTTTCCGAGGTCTTCTTCATCCGCTGTTCCTTTCTCATAGTACGCCGCATTTTACCTTATACTTAATCCTATTACATTATTGTCAGTATATCATTTTCGACATATTATTACAAGTTTATTCTGAAAAAAATGTTATTTATCTCTTTGTCGGTGTCGGAATGAATTCTTCTGCAACCAATCCATTCTTACAAGCTTTTATCTTGATCTGGCCGCTTTTCATTGTATATAATATCCGACTGCCTGTCGCCTCGATATTATGGATCGCTGCTTCTTCCGGATGGCCGTAGCGATTACGCAACGCACAGGATATAATTGAAAGCTTTGGTGAAAGCAGCGTTAAATAGTCCTGGGAATTTGAGAACCGGGAGCCGTGATGTGCTGCCTTGTAAATATCTATCTCACGTAGTTTTCCGCTTTTCAGTAGCCATTCCTCCTGACTTTTTCCAATATCCCCGGTCCACAATGCGCGCACGTTTGTATCTTCATACAGACACACGAGACTTGCACCGTTACGATCATAGACAGGTGTTGCCGTATCCGGCGAGAGAAATCGCAGTGATGCTCCGTGTTTCTCTTTGTCTTTTCTATCACCTGCACCTCTCACAGTTTCTGACGATTGCGGATCATCCGAAAACATACACTCTCCGGCATTATTATGCAATTGCACAACATCTCCTGCATGCGCCGTGTACACAGGCACTTTGTACTCTGCCAGTTTCTCCAGCAAGAGCTGCTTCGCCTCGTCCTCCGGTAGCAGCGCAGAGATTACCACCGCATCTATCCTGTAACCCGCCTCCAATACCTCATAGAATCCATTTACGTGATCATCGTCCAGATGCGATAAGATCCAGTAGTCCACCTTGCGAATTCCTTTTGATTTCAAAAACGGCAGGATCCGATAGGTTCCTACTCCGGACACATCTGTGCTGCCGCCATCTACAAAACACACCACGCCTTTATCCGTCCGCAGCATCGAACCGTCTCCCTGACCGACATCTAGATAATCGATCTCAAAACCGCCGGCAGGAACATGAAGGAGCAGAGCAAGAAGCAGCGCGGTTCCCACAACAAGGCATCCGTATATGCTGACCGTCCCACCGATCTCCTCGCTCCCCGCAGATCCCTTTTCTGCCACACCCTCGTTCTCTTTCCCCTCATACTGTTTCGTTTTCATACGCATGTGTTTCTGCTTTTTTGAGTATTCTGCCATCAACAGCAACATACACAAAAACCCATAGTACAGCCACAGTTTTCCCGGTGTCGGTCTCCCGCAGATCACTGTCGAAAACGGCAGCAGTTCCACCTTTTCGCATACCCAAACATAGGCGGACAGCACCACACGGCAGGGCAAAAGCAGCATCCGCGCGCATGACAAAAGAAACGTCCCCGCGACACCGCCCAGCAGACCAAAGCCCAGCACTACACCCAGATACGGTAACAGAATGAAGTTCAAAAGCAGTGCATACATAGGCAATTCATAATAGTAGTAAGCCACAAGAGGAAGCGTAAAAAGCTGTAAAAGAAGAGACATACAGACCGGGCGAAGCTTGCGGTACGCCTGCCCTCCGATCTCTGTTTTCGGCAATACATGCTCCGCTGTCACAACCGCGAACACTGCCAGGAAAGAAAACTGAAAGCTCACATCGTGTAAAAGAAACGGATTTTCGGTCAAAAGAAGGATCGCAAGTACTGCCAGCGCAGAAGCCGTATCATACCCCCGTCCCAGGCACTGCGCCAGCAGATAGATGAGGAACATTCCAATCGCGCGGCTGGCAGACACACCCATACCGATCAAAGTCCCGTACAGCATCAAAACACCCGCTGTTACCAGTGCGGAACGCAGAAACGAATTCCTGCACTTACGGAGAAGGGTATAGATGCCCATGCCGATCATGCTGATATGCATGCCGGATATGGCCAGGATATGACTGATCCCGGCGCTCTGAAACAGCGTGCGTACTTCTTCGTCCAAAAAAGTCTTTTCTCCGACTGCCATGGCAGACATGATACCGGCCTCACGTGCAGGCAGGCACGACTCGTACACCGCACAAAGCCTCATTTGCATTTGATAAAGCTGTTCCCGCCAAACATGAATGCCCGAAGGCGCACGAATACAAACGATCGAATCTGCTGCCATCCGACCGATCACTTTTTTTGCTTTCTGATATTGCTGCTCGTTGAATTGTCCCTCGTTTCGAGGGGTATTGAACTCATAGATCAGTCCTCTGACTGATAGATCACAGCCCAGCGGATATTCGCCGTCCTGTGAAGACACAACCACCCGATTTTCATAGCCCGGCAGTGCGAGCGTCAGCTGCCAGCGCTCATTTTTTATTTCTTTGCGGATGAGCGTTCCGCAAACCGTAAGCTGTTGTCCGCATAAGAGCGTTTGCTGTTCTCTTTTCAGCGTATCCGCATGCCGGACATGACAGCCGGCTCCCAGCATCCCCGCTGCCAAAAGCAGCGCTCCTCTCAGGATGCATTCGCGGAAGTTTTTGTTTAAGAACGGTGATCGAACCGCTGCCACAGCGTATACGACGGCCGGCAGAAGCATCCACCCGCCGCCATACTCCGCAAAGAGAATACCGATGATCAGAGCAAACGCGAACATACAGCTCAAGCGCTTATTCCAATGGATTCTTCGTATCCTCCTTGATATCGTTTATAATGACTGTTTTGCTGCTGTCTGCCAGACGCACATAAGAGAGATCCTCCTCATAGATCGTGCTAAGCGGAAAGCTCTCACGATACACTCCTGAGGTATCTCCGTTCACGGAAATCTGAACCTTGTCTATATGCGGCAGTGCCGTCAGGGAATCCACCAGCGAATAGATCACGATGGGCTCCTGCACATTATAATTCTGCGCCCGGAAACCGTCATCCAGACTGACATAACAGATGCGATCCGCCACTGACACGTTGACAAGGGCAGTTTCCGAGGGGATCGATGCGATGGCATCACTCATTTTCGGTCCTGCGATCAGATGTTCAATGACAAGCTTCTCCAAAGATACATTACTGTTGTAGTAGACCTTCTGGGTCTCCAGCACCAGTCCGTCACCTCCCGGATTGGAAAAATACAGATCCAGGGTTGCATGCTGAATGGAGTTGATCTGCTCACCGGGATTGACAACAAAATCATCTGCTGTCATCTCACCGACCTCATTTCCCTTCGTATCCAAAAGCGGCTCATTATCCACGAAAAACTCCAGACAATCCACACCGTCCACCTGGGTCAGTGTCTGCACCAATGCAAGCCGGCAAAGCATCTCTTTGACCGCGTCCATCGTCAGATACGCCTCGTTAAAATATACCTTCAGATCGCCGTCATTGTTCAAAAGGGTTTGTGTCACCTTTACCTCCTCCGGGATCGGTCTGACAAGATCCACGTCTCCGGAGTCTGTTGACAGCACGTCGATCAGTTCATGTACCAGAAGCTCCGTATCGGTAACATCCGCAGCCGGCTCATACGACACACGGACCAGCTTTGTCTGTTCTTTGTCCAGATAGCTGATGGAAAAGGTTCCTTCCGGCTGCTCCTTTGCTCCGCAACCGCCAAGCACAGCACAGATCCATAAGATCACAGCCATAAAAAAGACTTTTTGTTTTCTCATGCCACGCCTCCTAGGTCGCAATAAATTTCAGCGGGATACGCACTGTAAAGATCGTGCCCTCTCCCTCGGTGGAAAAAGCCTTGATCGCACCGCGGTGCATTAAGATCACATTTCGCGTAATGGCAAGGCCAAGTCCCGTACCGCCGATCTCGCGGGAATGGGATTTGTCCACACGGTAAAAACGTTCATAAATATGATCCAGCGAATCCTCCGGGATTCCGATACCGTTATCCTCCACCTTCACATAAAAATACTGATGATCTGCATTCAATGATACGTGCACCCAGCCATCTGCCTTGTCATTGTATTTAATGGCATTTTCGATCAGGTTGGTGAGCGCCAGAGACATCTTTGTCTCATCGATCTCAGCCGTTACCGGGCGAAAACTCTCCAGCACCAGCTCGATGTTCTGCTTTTCCGCAATGGGCATCAGACGCTTCATGATCAGTTCCAGAGACTCATTCACATTTACGGAACTGATATTCAAGCTGTCGGCTGCTTTGTCCATCTTCACCAGAGAGAGCAGATCCGTAATGATCTTGTTCTCGCGGTCGATCTCAGAAGCGATGTCGGACATAAACTCCTGATACAATTCCACCGGAGCTCCCTCCTGTCCGATCAGGGAATCCGCCAGCACCTTCATGGAGGTCAGCGGCGTCTTCAGCTCATGGGACACATTTGATACAAATTCCTGCCTGGATTCATCCAACACCTTCATGCTCTTTAACAGGGCATTGATATCAGCGGATATCATCTCGGTCTCAGTGAAATCATCGATCATGAGCATATCTTCTCCGTAGCCGATCTGGATCTCCTCGATGGACTTCGTCATTTTGCGGAAGGGCCTTGCAAATATGTTGGACGCGATCATCGCAAACACGACAATGAGGATCGCAGAAGAGAGCTGGACGATCAATGCGATATTTCTTAAATATGCAACCGAATCGCGCACATTATCCGTAGATACGCTCACCAAAAGCACACCCAGG
>JAQYOU010000097.1 GCA_028727105.1 bacterium | reverse complement strand
CATAAAACAGGTGAGCATGAGCGTTCCTTCAGAAGTTTTCTTCGGATGAAGGACACGGGTCAACCGGTAGCGCAGAGAAGAGGCGCGGGCAGACAGACAGGTCGTAAAGCCGCGATGTTCACCGGCTGTATCAAGCAGTAGCTTTGCGTAAAAGGTGCGGGTGTCGTCATCCGCATCTTCCAGGACGATCTCGTCACAGGATAATTCCAGATCATTTGCCGCCTGCCTGAGCGCCATCCAGATGAGCGGATCAAACCAGTAAAGGGAAGCGCAAAAGGCAAAAAATAGCTTGGAGTCTGTATCGCGGCGGCGCAGATGATGCAGCTCATGGCGAAAAATCATGCGCAGCTCGCGCTCGTTATAGGCACGTATGGGTAATACACACATACGTGTCTTTTTTGTGTGTCCGATAGAAAACGGTGCATGGGCAGCAGGTGTGTGCACAAGCCGTACGGGGGTAACAAAGCCAAGGGTTTTCTGTTCCTCCTGCCAGATTGCAAGCACAGATTCATCCGTTTCCGGCTCTGCGGTACGTAAGATCTGACGGTACAGGCGAATATGTGAGAGGACCGCGCCGCCGAACAGGATTACAAATCCAAGCGCCCACAGGAAGGTCAGCACATAGATCGCGGCATTTGGAATACGCTGAAGTAATAAAAGCAGTGCAGTGTCAGTACCGGGTGCGTAGACGAGTACATAAGAACTGGAAAAAACCGGGAGCAGCCATAGCGTGGCGCAGGATCTGGCACTGAAATGACGGCGCAGGAGCGGCAGCAACACAAGCAGAACGGTGTACAGTGCGCTGATGAGCAGTATATAACAAAAGGCACACAGAAAGAACAGGCGCAGTCCTTCCACCAGAGAATACCGGATCACCATCAGGATGCATAAAAGGAAAAACAGGCACGGCACGATCAGAGATGAAAGATAAATCTGCGTATTCAGATCGTACCCGTCACCGCCGAACAGCCGGTCTGCGTCAGACATGCCGACACCGTGCTCCAATCCCCAGGTTCGCCTGAAATGAAAACCGATCAGGACCGCCCAGCACAGGGCAGTGAAAATAATAGAAAACCAGTCATATGCGGTGAATTGATTCATAAGAGCCCCCTTTCCAGCATGTCCTTCAGTTCCTCGATATCTTTCCTGCTCACACCGCTGTCACAAAGGGCGGCGGCAAAGTTTGCCAGCGAGCCGCCGTAGAGTCGGTCTAAGATGCTTCGGCTTTCTTCGGCCAGATACTCCCGCTCAGAGATGAGGGGTGTGTAGTAGTTGGTGCGCCCCTTTCGCGTGAGCGACAGAAAGCCTTTCTCGCAAAGTCTGGTCAAAAAGGTGATGATCGTGCTTGGGGCAAGCTGTTTTTCGTTGCCAAGCGCCTGCTCGATGGCGCTTCTTGCCACCGGCGGCTCCTCCTTCCAGATGATCTGCATAATGGAGAGTTCTCCGTCCGGTAGTCTTTTTTTATTTTGCATATACATTCCTCCATGATTTGATGAATTTGAATCAAAACAGCTGATCTGCATTGTTACGGTTGTGCAGCAAAGACAGATCATATCCGAAAACAAACCACTACAAATGTAGTGATAAATAAATCATATACTCAACGACAAAAAAAGTCAAGATGTATGTGTAATTGTCTGACAGCAGTGATTGAAAGGGACATGCACGGATGATATAAATGAATCAAACCCCTGCATGCTTGCATTGGCATGCAGGGGTTCTTTTCATTTGCCTGAAAATTACAGATTTATGAACTTAAACGTTTAGTCAATATATTTCTGAGCCATAGCAGCGAAGGCATCCGCGTTGTCCGCATACCATGTATCAAAATCCATGCCGGAAGCGGAAACGGTCTGCCCGACTTCAACGAGAAATTTCGGGATGTCTGCGTCGAGGATCGCGCCCAGCTCTCTGCCAAGGCTTTCCTTTCCCTGAAGCTCGCAGCCGTCCACGTTCAATACGAATGCTGATTCGGGCTTTCCATCTACCTTTTTCATGCCGCCGCGGAAACCGATGGGGCTGGTCTGGTGGGTACCACAGGAGGACGGACAGCCGGAGATGTGGAGCTTCGGAAGTGCATTTGCAGGAATGTTTGCAGCGCGGACAGCTTCTACGCTGGCACGTAAGAGTGCCTGGGAATCCCGGACACCCACCTGACAGGTGGAAGCGCCGATGCAGCTGACACTTGCCTCAAAGGGTGAATGCGCGGCATCTTCCTCTGTGAGAGCCAGTACACGGACAGCCTCAGAACCGGTCAGATTGACAATATAGGCAGTCTCATCGGGAGCAAGGCGAAGCTCCGCTTCGGGGATCTCACAGATCAGGTCACAGAGAGCAAGGAACACGTCCTTGTCCGGCTGACCGCCGATGGGATGGTATGCGACTGTATATAAGCCTTCCTGTTTCTGGGAGATCACACGGGAATCTGTGACTGTGCTGCCGTCACCGACCTTTGTGATACCTTCTCCCGCAAAGTCCGCGGGCAAGGTCAGATCATCATCGCTGTCATAAATCTCGCGAAGCTTCTCGCTATATGCATCTGCATAATTTTCCGGGCCTCCAAGCGCATCCTGCATGTAGCGGGTGCGTGCCTTTGCGCGGTTCTCATAATTTCCGTAGGTGCGGAAGGTCAGCCACATGGCCTTAATATAATAAAGGATCTGGTCCGGATCAATGTGCTCTGCCACCTTGACGCCCAGCTTCGGGAAACCGCCCAAGCCACCGGCACTGTACACGTCAAAGGTACCGTCCTCGTTTGCCACAAAGCCAAGATCCCGGTAGGTGGCGTGAGGCTCATTTGCCGGAGAATTGGAGAATGCCACCTTCAGCTTTCGGGGCATCTTTTCCGCATCGATCAGTGTCAGCGCAAAATCGGAAGCCGCTTCCGCATAGGGAAGTACGTCAAAATATTCACCCTGCTCCACACCGGAGAGAGGCGCGCACATGGTGTTGCGGGGGTAGTCTCCGCCGCCGCCCATGATGATGATATTGTTGTCCAGTGCCTCCTCCATCAGAGGATACAGTGCATCGGTCTTCAGGTCATGCAGCTGGATCGTCTGACAGGTGGTGAAGTGCAGACGGGGAACCTCATGGGTGCGCAGCATGTTTGCGATTACTGCCAGTGTTTCTTTTTTTATGCGGCCTGCCGGCGTGCGCAGGCGCAGCATGCTTGCCTGGCCGCCTTTCTGCGCATAGCTGCCAAAGTAGCCGGAATAGCCTTTGTAGCTGCCCTTATCCAGCTCACCGGCAAAAAATGCATCTGTTTTCTGCTGGAATTCGGGAAGTTTTTGTTTCCATTCGTTAATCTTTGCTTTGTCCATCCGTAGTACCTCTCTTTCTCTTTTTTGATCTCGGTGATTTGAGATGATTGCCTGGAACCTTCTGGGTCTGTGCCGGCAGGTTTTTAACTGCCATGTGCATCAGGGACCGGAGTGTTTCGTGGAGGATGCGCCTGGTCGGTTCATCCATGTTTTTCATATGCTCAATGAGGACAGGGAACTCTGTCTGCCAGTTGTCTCGAAGCTCTGTCAGGGATGTGAGATCCGTGGCGGCTATGACCGAATAGAGTGCATCCACAAATTGTTCCCGCTGTTCGTTTGCGAGTCCGGACAGCCAGTCGGACAGTGTGCGGTTTAAGTAATCGGCGCCGGATGTGAGGGTGGTGAGCCGGATAAAATCACCGTCGTGTACCACCCAGGAATAAGGATTGTGCTGGATAATACCCACAGCGTTGCTTTCGACAATTGCATAGTTTTCCGGATGCTCCAAAAGCATGCCTACCAGTGAGGACTGCGGAATTGTTTTGTGAATGCGATCACTGATGCGCAGATATCCATCGCTGGAAAAGACGTTATCGCGGAAGCCGGGGCCATCGTGTGAGTAGATGGAAATGATCCGGTTCTGCAGGCGTGCGGGACTCATCATCGCGGCATAGACAGCCAGATTTCCGCCCTTGGAATGGCCGCCAAGGATCAGGTTTCCGCGGACAAGCTTTGCTACAGCAAGCGTATAATTCAGCGCTGCCTCCTGGGAGGGCACCGGTGTCAGAAACGCCATGTTGAAATCTTCCTTCCAGCCGACCAGTGTCGTATCTGTGCCGCGAAACGCAAGATAAGCAGTGTCAGCGCCTATAAAAAACGTCATCGCACAGAACTGTTTTTCGGTTGTTTCATCGAATTCCTGCTGGAAGTAAGCGATCCCGATATCGCGAAAGCGGGGACTGGCAGCGCAGGCTGCCAAAAGCTTACGGTTTTTTACGGCATCCAGCTGGTCCGCAAAGTAATGCGCAAAGCATTCGGCCCGGAACAGCTGCTGCAGTGTCATTGGTTTACGCACAACACCCGCAGCGGGCGGAGCAATGAGATTCCCCAGATGAATGTAGGAAAACTGCGAGAGCACAAGGGAATCCACCTCGTGAAAGGGGTGTTCCGAAAACGTGCGCATCTCATTTTTTACATAATCAATAATGGTTTCTGACATACTTTGTTACCTTAGAAATAAAAATGTTACAACTTTGACTCGGCGAAGCGGATCGCATCCACAATGTTCGGCTGGAAGGATTCTTCGCCGATCCGGTCAAAAAATCCATCCTTTTTCATGACTGATAAAGGCTGCTCATTGACGTGAGAGAAGATCAGGCGGATCTTCTTTTTCGCTGTGCGGTCAGCCAGCTCGTGCAGTGCGCGCATGGCACTGGCATCAATGGCAGGAACGCTTCGCATGCGGATGATCAGGAATTTCGTGTATTTTTTCGTATCAATGTAGGAAAGCTGATCCGCTGCGGCAAAAAACATCGGGCCGCTGATCTCGTAGACACGGATCTCCTTCGGAACGGATAACAGCGTCTCTGCTTCGCCCTCGGTGACATCGGGCTGTTCAATATATTTCCATGCCTTGACATCGCTGACCTCGGCCATGCGTTTCATGAACAGCAGTGCGGAAACAACGATACCTACCTCGATGGCAACGACCAGATCAAAGATCACGGTCAGAAGGAAGGTGCCGACCAAAACGATGATGTCGCTTTTCGGTGCCGTTTTTAAAAGGCGTGCAAATGCTTTCCAGTCACACATGTTCCAGGCAACCACAAGGAGTACGGCTGCCAGGGTGGTCATGGGGATCAGTGCTGCTGTCGGCATGAGCAGTAACAAGATCAGAAGCAGGGTGATGCTGTGCACAATGCCGGCAATGGGGGTGCGCCCGCCGTTTTTGACATTGGCGGCCGTACGTGCGATGGCTCCGGTAGCGGGAATTCCGCCAAACAGTCCGGAAAAGATATTGCCAAGTCCCTGACCGATCAGCTCTGCGTTGGAGTTGTGACGGTCACCGATCATGCCGTCGTAAACAACGCAGGAGAGCAGGGATTCAATGCCGGCAAGCAGGGCGATGGTGAATGCCGGAGTGATCAGCTCGCGGATCATCCTGACCGTTACCGTGGGCATTGTGGGCATCGGGAGACGGGAAGAAAGCTCTCCGTAGACACTGCCGATGGTGTTCACCGGAAGATCTGCCAGTGTGACAACAAGTGTGGTTACAATGATCGCCACTAAAGAGGCGGGGATCTTATCCGTCAGCTTCGGGAAAAAGATCAGGATCAGCAGGGCCAGTACACCGACCAAAACGGTGGTCAGATCTGTGGTAGAAATGTGCTCTGTGTAGGCGGCGATCTTTTCCAAAAATTCAGAAGGTACAGCGCCCATGTCAAGTCCAAGGAAATCCTTGATCTGTCCGACGAACAGGCTGACACCGATGCCGCAGGTAAAACCGGTGGTGATCGTATACGGGATATATTTGATCAGTGAACCGAAGCGGCAGAGTCCCATGATGATCAGGATGATGCCGGCGATGATCGTGGCTACGATCAGTCCGTCTAATCCGAAATCCATGACAATGCCGTAAATGATCACAACAAATGCAGCGGTAGGACCTCCGATCTGCACGCGGCTGCCGCCGAAAAACGAAATAAAAAATCCGGCGATGATCGCGGTGTAGAGACCGCATTCCGGTGTGACGCCGGAGGCGATGGCCAGAGCGATCGACAGCGGAAGGGCAATGATCGCGACAATGATGCCGGAAATGATGTCCTTGATCAGCTGCTGTCTGCTGTAGTTTTTCATTGCCTCAAAAAGCTTTGGTTTCAGTGTTTCCATGATTTTCTCCTATGATGTGTTTTTTCATAATATAATTCCGAAGTGATTCTATCATCCGAACAGTTACCGGTCAAGGAAAATACGTTTGTATTTCAAAGAAAAATGTGGTAGGATAAAAATAACATGTTAGTGAGACGGAAACATTCGGACAGATCATGTCAAAGGACGCATGGAAATGCACAAAGAGAAAGGACGAACGGAGGAAAAAACGATGGAGTACACATTGGAAAACGAATTTTTAACAGTGAAGGTGTCAACTACAGGGGGTGTGCTGACATCCATTCAGAGCAAAGAGGGCCTGGAGTATCTGTGGCAGGGTGATAAGGCCTACTGGGGCAATCAGGCACCGCTTTTGTTCCCGATCTGCGGAAGCATTCGCGGGAATCAGGCGATCGTTGGAGATAACAAGGAGACGAAAATGCCCAGACACGGCATTGTTCGCGGAAGAGAATTTGACTGTGAGCAGCAATCCAGACATTCCATTACGATGGCGATCACCAGTGATGATGATATGATGGATCAGTTCCCCTACGCAGCGAAGCTGGCTGTCACCTATACGCTGGAGGGTCACTCCCTGATCCAGAAATTTACGGTGGAGAATCTTGAGGAAGAGGAGATCATGCCTTACTTCGTAGGCGGTCATCCCGCTTTTAACTGCCCCATCGTGGCCGGTGATGATTATACCGACTACTATGTGGAATTTGAAAAGGAAGAGACCTGCAGTGTGCCGGAGCAGCTGACAGAGACCGGACTTTTGAATCTGCAGAATCGCACCGAATTTTTAAAGGGTACGAAGCGGCTGCCCCTGTCCTTTGATCTGTTTGCAAAGGATGCCATCACCTTTGATGAGCTGCAGTCACGCAGCGTGAAGCTGGCTTCTGACAAGCATGATCACAGCGTGCAGATCGATTTCGAAGAGTTCCCTTATCTGATCCTCTGGACAACGGCAAACAAGGGCCCGTTCCTTGCCATTGAGCCGTGGCTTGGACTGTCCACCTGCAGCGACGAAGGTGACCAGTTTGAGGAGAAGCGAAACGTGCAGTTTGCGGCACCGGGTGAGAGCAGGAGTTATAGCTTTACCATCACAATATCGTGATAAAACCGGTCACGATCAACATTCGTTGCTCATTATATCATGAGCAAAATCAGCTCATGATCAACATTCGTCACTCGTCAATCATGCAAGCATGTTGACTCGTTTGCACTCATTATATCGTAAGAAAAAAACAGGAGATATCTCCTGTTTTTTTTCTTGAGATATCACGCAGTCTTGGCGAATATACAGCGTAGACTTTTTGAAAAAATTAGGGTATACTAATAAACGGTTTTGAACATTTACGGATCAATACCGGTTGACAAAACAGATAGGAAGGTATCGATGGAACAACAGCACAAACGGCGTGTGCGCTATTCGGGCACACATCCGAAACGATTTGAAGAAAAATATAAGGAGCATGACCCGGAGAAGTATGCGGATACGGTTGCAAAGGTCATCAGCAAGGGCAGCACACCCGCCGGCATGCACATTTCCATTATGGTAAAGGAAATACTGGAGGTGCTTCGGATCAGACCCGGCGAGAAGGGACTGGACGCAACGCTGGGTTACGGCGGGCACAGCAGAAAAATGCTGGAGCAGCTGGAAGGATCGGGACATCTCTTTGCACTGGATGTAGACCCGATAGAGATCGTGAAAACGCAGGAACGGCTGCGTCAGGCCGGCTTCGGGGAGGATCTCCTGACGGTGATCCGGACCAATTTTGCGAATCTTGCAGAGGTTGGAGCGAAGCATGGTCCCTTTGATTTCCTTTTGGCGGATCTTGGCGTGTCTTCCATGCAGATCGACAATCCGGCCCGGGGCTTTTCCTACAAGCTGGAGGGACCTTTGGATCTGCGGCTGGATCCGGAGCACGGCGTATCGGCTGCAGAGCGTCTGCGGGAGCTGACTGCGGATGAATTTGAGGGTATGCTGATGGAAAATTCCGATGAGCCCTACGCGGCACAGATCGCTGCGGAGGTATATAAACGCCTGCGGAGAGGAGAAAAGATCGAGACGACCACGGCGCTGGCACAGGCGGTGGAGGCGGCCCTTTCTTTTTTGCCGGACACAAAGGAGAAAAAGGATCTGATCAAAAAGACGAACCAGCGTGTATTTCAGGCGCTTCGCATTGATGTAAACAGCGAGTTTGAGGTGCTGGAGTCATTTTTGGATGCACTGCCTGATGTGATGGCACCCGGCGGGCGGGTGGCGATCCTCACCTTCCATTCCGGTGAAGACCGGCTGGTGAAAAAAGCATTCAAGCGCTGCTACCAAGAAGGAATTTTCTCAGAGATCTCCCGGGATGTCATCCGGCCGACTGCCGAGGAGTGCCGTGCAAACGGCCGTGCGCGTTCCACGAAGCTGCGCTGGGCGGTCAAACCGCTGTGAGATCTGACGGGAACGAATCAAACAGGTAAGACCCAAAAAGGAGAACTTATTTATGTATCTGGTTTTTCTGATCATTTGGATCATATTTAACGAAAAATTCAATTTGGAGATATTGCTGTTCGGATTGGTGATCTCGGCGGCGGTATTTGCTTTTGTGTGCAGGTTTATGGACTACAGCATCAAAAAGGAGCTTCATTTTTATAAAAAGATCCCCGGGATGCTGTGCTATGTGTTTGTGCTGATCAAGGAGATCCTGGCGGCAAACTTAAAGGTATGTCATCTGATCCTGTCTGAGGAAGAAGAGATCGATCCGGCACTTGTACAGTTCCAGACAGACATGGAAACACCGGCGGGACGTGCTTTTTATGCGAATGCGATTACGCTTACTCCGGGAACGATCACCGTTTCCCTGGAGGATGATACGTATCTGGTGCACTGTCTGGATGAGAGTATGGCGCAGGGAATTTCAGATGCAAAGCTGGAGCAAATGCTGCATGAGCTGGAGGGATAGAATATGGGAAACGGGATTCCTGCGTTAGAGCAGGCATATGAGGTATTGTTTATAGCTGCGCTGGTCATTCTGGCAGTGTTTTTGATGCTCAGTCTTGTGCGCGCCATTATCGGTCCGCGGGTAGCAGACCGTATCGTTGCCATCAATATGATGGGTACGCAGACATTGGCGATCATTGCGATCTTAGCGGTCATGAAGCAGGAGGGATATCTGGTGGATATCTGTCTGATCTATGCGATGACGAGCTTTCTTGCCGTGATCGTACTCTGCAAGGTATACATGGGTGTCTATCGTCAGCGCAAGGAAGGAAAAGAAGAGGAGGAGACAGAGAATGGCGGTTATTGAGTGGATCCGTTTTTTGGCAGGAGCAGTGCTGCTTCTTTTGGGCCTTCTGATCTTTCTGATCCAGATGGTCGGTGTCTTTCGATTTAAATACGTACTGAACCGCATGCATGCGGCGGCCATGGGCGATACCCTTGGCATCGGCTGCTGTCTGCTGGGACTGATCGTGATGAAGGGCATCAGCTTTACATCCTTAAAGCTGCTGCTCGTCATTATTTTCTTGTGGTTTTCTTCACCGGTTTCTTCCCATCTGATCGCCAGACTGGAGGTCGCAACGGATGAGGAACGGGAAAAGCATTACAAGCAGTTGGGGACAGCTGAGAACGGAGAAATGACGCTGCTGGCGGGGCGTGCCACAGAGGCCGAAGAGGAGAAAGAAAAGGAGGCTGGCGATGGAACTGTTTTTTGACCTTTTGCTTATTTTTTTGCTGGTCTGCGCGGTGGCAGTCAGCCTATCGAAAAATCTGCTGAATTCGATCATTGTATACATGTCCTTCTCGCTGATCATGTCAGTGATCTGGATTCTTTTGGAGTCACCGGATCTGGCCATTACGGAGGCGGCAGTGGGGGCAGGTGTAACATCGATCCTGTTTATCATCACTTTAAAAAAGATCCATGCGATCACTGAGGATAAGAAAAAGAAGAACGAGGAGGAGAACCATGAGTAAGCGTGTGCCGAAGGAACGCTATGAAAAGACGCGTTCTTACAGATTTAAGCAGTGGCTTGCGGGTACGAAGGATCCTTTTTTAGATAACGTGGAAATGAAGCCGCAGAAAGAAATCCATGAGCCTGAAAAACTGGTCCATGAGCATGAACTGCAGCATCTTCAGATCGTGGAAAAGGCCTATGATCTGGAGCACAATGCACAGATCCGCCTGTTTCAGAAATTATATAACGTGTTTTCCGTGATCTTTTGCCTGAGTCTGGTATTTATCCTGCTGGTGGGCGTGTCTTATCTGCCCCAGTACGGGCGCGAGGATAACCCGGTAAACAATGAGGTATCTGCGCGTTATATCGAACAGGGACTGCAGGAGACCGGAGCGGTCAATATCGTGACCGGAATGATCCTGGATTATCGTGCCTTTGATACCCTTGGAGAGTCCCATGTGCTGTTCCTTGCAACCTGTACGGTGCTCATCCTGCTTCGCAAGGATAAGAAAAAGAAGCAGGAGACTGCGGAATACAATGATCGTATCTATGAGCCGAAAAACGACGTGATCCTTCAGACAGTGGCCCGTGTGCTGGTGCCGTTTATCGAGATATTCGGGATCTACGTGATCCTCGGGGGACATTTAGGACCCGGAGGCGGATTTTCCGGCGGTGCGATCTGCGGTGCGGGACTGATCCTGTATCTGAATGCCTTCGGTTTTGTGAAGACAGAACGGTTTTTTACCGGAAAAACCTATAAGTGCATGTGTTTTGGTGCATTGGCGTGCTATTCACTGGCAAAAACCTACTCCTTTTTTACGGGAGCAAACCATATTGAGAGTGTGATACCCCTTGGAACCCCGGGGGCGATCCTTAGCAGTGGTCTGATCCTGATCCTTGATATCTGCGTCGGGTTTGTGGTTGCCGGGACGATGTACACGTTCTATGTCATGTTCCGGAAGGGAGGTTACTAACCGTATGGATTTTGGGAATTTGTTTGCAAATTATCAGGAGGCTGCAGCGATGATCCTCTTCGCGCTGGGCTTTTCCAATTTATTGTTACAGAAAAATCTGATCAAAAAGATCATCGGCTTTAATATCATGGATTCGTCCGTGTATCTGTTCCTGGCTTTAAAGGGCTATATTAAAGGGCATAAGGCCGCAATCGTGGTGGATGGGATCCAAAGTGTGAATGCTTATATCAATCCGATCCCCAGCGGACTGGTGCTGACCGGTATCGTTGTGTCCGTTTCGGTAACGGCGCTGATGCTGTCCCTGACGATCCGTCTGTATCACCGGTATCATACGCTGGATATTGATCAGATCACGCTGGAAGTGAAAAAGGGGGGCTATTAAATGAAGATGGAATTTGTGCATAATCTGCCCCTGTTTTGTATCATTTTAACCCTGTTTTCCGGACCCTGTTCCATGATCCTGTCCGCCAAAAAGGCACGGATCTTAAATCTGTTTGTGATCACGGCGGTGGGTGTGATGTCCCTGCTGGTGCTCCTTCAGGTCTGTATCAGCGGCGGTTACTATGTATATATGATGGGTCATTTTCCGGCACCCTGGGGAAATGAGATCCGGGTCGGTCCGCTGGAAGCATTTATGGCGCTGTTTTTCTGCATCGTCATGCTGTTGTCCATGGTGGGCGGAGCGGCGCAGCGAAAGCTGAAGCTTGCGGAGAGCAAGGAAAATCTGTATTACGTGATGGTGAATCTGCTGCTCAGCTCCCTCATCGCGCTGATCTATACCAATGACCTGTTTACGGCTTACGTGTTTGTGGAGATCAACACGATCTCTGCCTGCGGAATGATCATGATCAAACAGAACGGTCATACGCTGGAGGCGGCAACCCGTTATATGATCATGAGTCTGTTGGGCTCCGGTCTGCTTTTGCTTGGTATCTGTTTCCTGTACGGTCTGACCGGGCATCTTTTGATGAGCAACATCAAGGAATCCGTGGCTGTCATGGCGGCAGCAGGCACTTATCACGCGCCCCTCATGGTGGCGGTGGGTCTCATGTGTGTGGGACTGGCGATCAAGAGCGCGCTGTTTCCCTTTCACTCCTGGCTGCCGGACGCTTACGGATATTCGCTGGTTTCTTCGGCTGCCATTTTGTCTTCGCTGGTGTCCAAGGGATACATCTTCCTGCTGATCAAGATCTTTTATCGCGTGATCGGCTTTGATATCATCTGTAACAGCAAGATCATCAACATCTTTTTTGTGTTTGGCATTGCGGGAATGATGTTCGGTTCCATCAGCGCAGCAAAGGAATTGAACATCCGGCGAATGATCGCGTTTTCTTCGGTGGCGCAGATCGGATATATTTATATGGGCTTCGGATTGGGGACGACACTGGGCGTGCTGGCGAGCATTTATCACATCCTGTCCCACGCAGCAACAAAATCGCTGCTGTTCGTATCCGCTTCCGGTCTGAGTGAGAGCTCAGGCAGAAAGAAGGAGCTGGTAAAGCTGACCGGAGCAGGTTACCGGAATCCCCTGGCAGGCATTGCCTTTACCGTGGGTGCCCTGTCCATGATCGGATTTCCGTTGTTTTCCGGTTTTATCTCGAAGATACTGTTCGCGCAGGCGGCGGTGAACCAGGCGGAAAAAATGCTTCCGACACTGATCGCACTGGCGCTCAGTACGATACTGAACGTGATCTACTTTATGCGTGCGGTATTGACGATCTACACACCGCAGAAGGGTGCACTGGCCACAGACGAGAGTGGTTATGTCCGGATACGGATGGGAGAGGATCCCGGAAAGTCGGTGGTCCTGATCTGTTTTATGCTGCTGAATCTGGTACTCGGTCTCATGTCACAGCCGATCGTGGAGCTGTGTTCACGGGGACTAGGAATGTTTAGCTAGGAGGAAAACGAAAATGTTTGGAATGGCAGGAATGTCACCGGTCCGGCTGCTGACGCTCGGCGAGGGACTTACGATATCCTTTGCCGCCGATGAGCTGAGTGTGTTCTTTATGGGCATTACGACACTCATCTGGATACTGGTTGGGATTTATGCAATTGCATATATGAAGCATGAAGGAAGAAGCGGACAGTTCTTTTTCATTTATGCGCTGCTTTATGTCGTTTTGATCGCACTGGATTGTTCGGCAAATCTGGTGACGATGTATGCATGTTATGAGCTGATGACGCTGGTTTCCATGTTTCTGGTAGCTCATAACCGCTCCCGCGAAGCGATCATGGCGACCTTAAAATATCTGTTTTATTCATTGTGTGGTGCATATCTGGGATTGTTTGGTATTTTTTATCTGAATCATTACTGCAGGGATCTGGATTTTGGCAGTGCGGGAAGACTGGACCCGACCGCTCTGGCGGGACAGGAAGGTACATTGCTTGTGGTTGTCTTTCTGATGCTGATCGGTTTTGGAACAAAGGCAGGTATGTTTCCGATTCATGGATGGCTGCCCACGGCGCACCCGGTGGCTCCGTCACCGGCTTCGGCAGCCCTGTCTGCGATCATCGTGAAGTCCGGTGTTTTGGCAACGATCCGGGTGGTCTACAATATTGTCGGAGCGGATTTTCTGCGGGGAACATGGGTGCAGACTGCATGGATGAGTCTGACGCTGCTCACGGTATTTATGGGATCCATGCTGGCCTTCCGGGAACCGGTGGTGAAAAAACGTTTCGCCTACTCCACAGTGAGCCAGGTTTCGTACATTTTATTCGGACTGTCACTGCTGCAGGAGCAGGCGTTTACCGGATCACTGCTTCATATCTGGTTTCATGCGATCATCAAGTGCGGGCTGTTTCTCTGTGCCGGCGTGTTTTTGGTTGTCTGCAACCGCCGGCGTGTGGATGAGCTGTATGGGATCGGAAGAAAGATGCCGGTGATGATGTGGTGTTATACCTGCTTTGCACTGGCATTGGTAGGAATTCCGCCCACCAGCGGCTTTGTGAGCAAATGGCATCTGGCAGTGGGAGCCCTTGAAAGCGGGGCCGGATTTTTCAGCTGGTTTGGACCGCTGGTATTACTGATCAGTGCACTGCTTACCGCAGGGTATCTTTTGCCTATCACGATGCGGGGATTTTTCCCGGGAGCGGACGACCGCTGCACGGATCTGGCAAAAAAGGAGCCGCCGCTTCTGATGCTGATCCCGCTGATCGTGCTGGCAGCGCTGGCGGTGCTTCTTGGTGTGTTTCCGAATGGAATGCTTTCGGTCTGCCGGGATCTGGCAGGCTTATGGCTATAGGAGGGAGGAAGGCGTATGAATGGAACTTTGTTTGTGGCAGCGATCTTTCTGCCGCTGTTGTTTGCGTTACCGATCCCTCTTGTAAAATGGAAGAGAGAAACTCATTGGATGATCTATACGGAAGCATTGGTGCTTCTTACGTCTGTTCTGGTACTTTATTCGATCGGACATTCGGATGGACAGATGCATCTGCTGTTTCACTTTGCCAATGATCTGGATATAGGCTTCCGGATCGACGGACTGGCAAGCGTGTTTGTGGCGCTGGTGTCCGTTCTCTGGCCGCTGGCAACGCTTTATGCATTTGAATACATGAAAGAGCTTTCGAACCGTCAGATCTTTTTTATGTTTTATGTCATGACCTTTGGAGTGACACTGGGCATCGCTTTTTCAGGAAATATCCTGACGATGTACTGCTTTTACGAGATGCTGACGATTGTCACACTGCCGCTGATCATGCATACGTTAACCCGCGAGGCGATCGCTGCCTGCCGGACTTACCTTCTGTATTCTCTGGGCGGAGCTGCATTTGCATTTATCGGAATGGTCTTTATTCTGTATTACGGTGCGACCGGAGATTTTACGCCGGGCGGTGTCTTTTTGGCACCCGGTATTGCAAGTAAGCAGGAGATGCTTTTGATCGTGTATGTGCTGACGTTTTTCGGCTTTTCGGTCAAGGCGGCCATGTGGCCCTTCGGAGGCTGGCTGCCCAAGGCAGGCGTGGCCCCCACTCCCGTAACGGCGCTTCTGCATGCAGTGGCAGTGGTCAAGGCGGGAGCCTTCGCGCTCATGCGCGTGACCTACTACAGCTTTGGCGCGGAATTTTTGCGGGGTACCTGGGCGCAGACGACGGTGCTGGTGTTTGTCCTCATTACGATCGTATACGGCTGCAGCCGCGCGCTGAAGGAAACGCACTTAAAACGACGACTGGCCTACTCCACCATGAGTAATCTTTCCTATATCCTGTTCGGCGTTGTACTGATGAGCCCATTGGGACTGATCGGTGCGCTCTGTCATATGATCTTTCATGCATTCATGAAGATCTGCTCCTTCTTCTGTGTGGGTGCGGTGATGCATCAGACCCACAAGAATTATGTGCATGAGATCAATGGTTTTGGAAGAAAAATGCCGGTCGTGTTTACGATCTTTACGATCTCCGGCCTGGCACTCATGGGAGTTCCGGGTCTGCCCGGATTTATCAGCAAATGGAATCTGGCAAAGGCAGCTGTGGCCAATACCCATCCGCTGGCGCTCGTGGGAGTGTTTGCCCTGTTGGTATCAGCACTGTTGACGGCGCTTTACATGATGAGCATTTCTTTCCGGGCGTTTCTTCCCGGAAAGGATTTTGATGACAGCACGATCCGGGATGTGAGGGATCCCGGCTGGATGATGCTTGTTCCGCTGGTGATCTTTGTGATCGTCATGTTGATCCTCGGTCTGCACAGCGGGCCGCTTGTGGATATCTTTCAACAGATCGCATCGGAGCTTTGACAAAGATATCAGCGAAATATGTTGTCAGACGAAAGCATAGCAGCTGAGGTTATGAAAGGATGAGAACTATGAGATTTTATCTTCCGGGAATATGTGGATACGGGCTGAGCTTTCAGCTGGATGGTTTCCGTATGGTGTTTGCGCTTTTGGCGGTGTTTGCGTGGACCATGGCGCTGGTGGCCTCCATCGAATATATGAAGCATGACAAGCATCCGGGGCGCTATTACTTTTTTACGATCGTGACGCTTCTGGCGACGCTTGGCGTATTTTTATCCGCAGACTTTTTTACGGCACTGATCTTTTTTGAGATCATGTCCTTTACTTCCTATACGTGGGTGGCACAGACCGAGAAGGAGGCGGCGCTTCGTGCTGCAGATACCTATCTGGCGGTTGCAGTGATCGGCGGTCTGGCGATACTGATGGGACTGTTTTTACTCTATCATATGTACGGAACGCTGGATTTTGAAGCGCTTGGACGGCTTGTACAGGGTGCGCAGCCGACAACAATGCGCTACGCAGCCGGCGTGTGTATTCTGATCGGCTTTGGCGCGAAGGCGGGTATGTTTCCGCTGCACATCTGGCTGCCGAAGGCGCATCCGGTGGCGCCGGCACCGGCTTCTGCGCTGTTGTCCGGTATGCTTACAAAATGCGGTATCTTCGGTGCGATCATTCTGGCATCCCGACTGTTTGCAGGCGATGAGGCATGGGGCATCATGATCCTTGTTCTTGGTGCATGCACGATGTTTATCGGAGCACTGCTTGCGGTATTTGCACTGGATCTGAAGCGTACACTGGCATGCTCCTCTGTCTCGCAGATCGGATTTATCACCACCGGTGTGGGTATGTGTGATCTGCTCTTTGGAGAGCATGCGCTGGCTGCCCACGGTACGATGCTGCACATGATCAATCATTCGCTGATCAAGCTGGTGCTGTTCCTAAGTGCAGGTATCATCTATATGAATACCCATGAACTGGATCTGAATAAGATCCGGGGCTTCGGACGGCGCAAACCGTTTTTGAAGGGCTGTTTTCTGGCGGGGGCGCTGGCCATTGGCGGAATCCCGTTGTTTAGCGGATATATCAGTAAATCACTGCTGCATGAGAGTATTCTGGAGTACGGCGGCGGTGGCTGGATAAAGCTTTTGGAGATCATTTTTATCGTCAGCGGCGGTATGACAGTGGCCTATATGACAAAGCTGTTCGTGACCGTTTTTGTAGAAAAAAATGCAGACGCGGCGCTGCAGGAGCGTTATGACACAAATCGTGAATACATGAAGCCCTTTACCGCGGCAGCTGTCGGGATTCCTGCGGCAGGCTTACTGCTGTGGGGATGGATGCCTCACAGGCTGATGGACCGGGTGGCGGAGCTTGGAAGCGGATTTTTTGCGCTGGAGGAAGCGGGAGAAGCGGTACATTATTTCAGCGGGGAAAACCTGATCGGTGCAGCGTATTCCATCGCGATCGGAGCTTTTGTCTATCTGCTTGTGATCCGAAGACTTTTGATGAAGAAAAACGAGGCGGGAGCGAAGGTACTTGTAGATCGCTGGCCGGTGTGGCTGGATCTGGAGAACAGTGTCTATCGTCCGATCCTGCTTGGATTTCTGCCCACGTTGTTTGGCTTGCTGTGTCGTATATTTGACAGCCTGTTGGATGGAGCAGTCGTGCTCCTCAGAAAGACGATCTATCGGGATACGCCGTTACCGCGGTACTATTCGGAGGGAAATGCGCTCACGCGTGCGCTTGGTAAAGTGCTCAATCTGTGGCGGGATCTTGCGAATCATACCTGGCGGCGTTCGCACCCGGTTGAGAAGGATTATGTGCATCTTCTTGCCATTAAGAGTGATGAGATCGCACAGAGCAATCTGATCATCACACGCAGTGTCTCTTTTGGTTTGTTCCTTTTCGGCGTTGGCTTCTGCCTGATGCTGTTTTATGTGATCGCAGGAGATCTGCATTTTTGAGACGGGTATCCTGCAGGACGCGAAGAATGGCTGAGCTTATGCTGATTCGTTGGGTAGGTGTGGATATATCTTAAGTTTAAAAAAGGATTTTCGATGGAAAGAATAGTAACAGACAAATACGAGAAATTGAAAGCAACGCTTCGCGGGTACGGCAGTGTGGCAGTGGCGTTTTCTGCAGGAGTGGATTCTACGCTCCTTCTGGCAGTGGCGAAAGAGGTGCTGGGAGACAAGGCGGTAGCGGTGTCCGTATCGGCAGACTGGGTGCCGGGCAGAGAAAGCAAAGAGGCGGAGGCATTTTGCATGGCAAAGGGAATCCGTCAGATCTGTCTGCATGTGAACGCTGATGAGATTGACGGATTTGCGGAGAATCCGCCGGATCGGTGTTATCTGTGCAAGAAGGCGCTGTTTACGCGGATCATGGAAGCTGCCCTGGAGCAGGGGATCGATGGTGTGGCAGAGGGGTCCAACGTGGATGATCCGGGCGATTACCGCCCGGGCTTACGGGCGATCGCAGAGCTGGGAGTGAAGAGCCCGCTGCGTGAGGCTGGCCTCACAAAAGCAGAGATCCGTGAACTGTCCCGGGAGCTGGGACTGCCGACAGCCGATAAGCCGTCCTTTGCATGCCTTGCTTCACGGATCCCTTACGGAGAAACAATTACCTCAGAAAAGCTGTCCATGGCAGATCGGGGTGAACAGCTGCTTTTAGACAAAGGCTTCCGCCAGTTTCGCGTGCGTGTGCATGGGACGCTGGCACGCATTGAGCTGCCGCCGGAGGAGATGAAGTGCCTGATGGAAGAGCCATTGCGAAGTGAGATCTATGAGGCGATGAAGCGTATCGGTTTTTCCTATGTGGCGCTGGATCTGAAGGGCTATCGCACGGGAAGCATGAATGAAGTATTGTGGCAGAAATAAGGCTGTGAGCGCAGACATTCACACGCAGTTTGGGTAGCTGAAGTTGACATAACACTAAATATAGTGCAAGAAAGACTTGCATAAATACCAGATGTTGAAGGATTGACTGGCAATTGTCAGATTATATCTGCCGATATCTGGTATTTTTTGTCAATGAAAATATGCAGGATGATGCGTGCAAAAGCTGTCTGTGTGATCCGAAAAAAAGGGCATTTTATGGGCATAATGCATGTTTCTTTGTTGATTTTAGAAGAAGAATATGGTAAATTTATATATTATTGAGGAGGGGATTCGTATGAAAGATAAAAAAGAGAAACGAAAAAGAACAATATCCATGATGGCATCCCTGTTGCTGACAGCCATCCTTCCGACACTGCTTGCTTCTGTAATTGTCGCGTTTATCGGATGCAGATCCATGACGGATTCTTTGGTAAAGGATGTTTATCATGAGCTGCGCGTTGCAGCAGAGGGCTTGTCAAATTATTATGGGAAAGAGATCAGCACCTCGGAAGACCAGTCGCCAGTCTATGATCATAATTATGTGGATAGTTTACTGGACGATGATATACAGCTGACGCTGTTTATGAATGATGTGCGGTTCGTAACCTCAGTTACAGATGTCAATAATCCCAGTGGAAGAAATGAAGGCACCAATGCGGATCCGGATATCTGGGCAAAGGTGTCTGCCGGAGAAGAATTTCAGCAAAAGGGTGTCGTGATCAACGGAGAAGAGTATTACGTGATCTATCTGCCCCTGTCGGATCAGACCGGAAAAGTGATCGGTATGTCCTTTGCCGGCAAGGAGCAGCAGCTTGTGCAGGAGCAGGTGATGTCTGCGGTAGTAAAGCTTATTCTCTTTACCGCTATCATCGTGGCGATCTGCTGCGTGTTTGTTGTCATTGTCGCAAGACGGATCAAAGAACCCCTCGTGATCATTACGAAGAACCTCCAGCTGTTGTCGAACGGCGAATTGCAGCCTTATAAAAACGCAACAAGTAGTGTAACAGAAATCGATTCGATCATCCAGTCCCGGAAGAAAATGTCTGCAACCCTTCAGGAGATTGTAAAGAAGGTGCAAAAGGCATCCCAGGATCTTCTCCTGGACGGTGATAATTTACAGTCAGCTGCCTCCAATACATCCGTGAATGCAGAGGATATCTCCAATGCAGTCGTTGAGATTTCAAAAAGCGCGGTATCCATGGCTTCCGACCTGGAGAATGCAACGGAAAAGGTTGCGGATATGGGAGGAAAGATCGAGAATATTGTTGGCGGTATCAACGATCTTGATAATGTAGCCAATCATATGGATGCGGCAGGCCAGAAGGCGATGGCGATCATCAATGCGCTGGATGAATCCAATACAAAAACAGTGGAAGCGATCAAAGTCGTTGCGCAGAATGTGGAAGCAACCGATCATTCCGTAGTTGAGATCTCAAGTGCCGTAAATGTCATCACTGCCATTGCAGATCAGACGAATCTGCTGTCCTTAAATGCTTCCATCGAGGCTGCCAGAGCCGGTGAGGCGGGAAGAGGATTTGCGGTTGTTGCAAACGAGATTTCTGCACTTGCAGAACAGTCCAGTGAATCTGCGAAAAAGATCGAGGAGATACTGGAGACGCTGGTAGCGGATTCAAAACGATCCATTGAAAAGATGGAGGAAGTAAACAAACATCTGCAGGAGCAGCAAAATAACCTGAAGAGTACCCAGAGTGAGTTTGCAAATGTAAACAGTGGTATCGTAAATACCAGAAGCCAGAGTGGTCTGGTGGATGGACAGGCGAAGGAGTGCGACGTATCCAGAGTAGGTGTTGTGGATATCATTTCCAGGATCAGTTCTATTTCTGAGCGAAATGCATCCAATACACAGGAGACCACGGCTTCCATTCAGGAGCTTACGGCAACCATCAATCTTGTAAACCAGCAGGCTGTGGAAGTAAAGGAGCAGGCTCAGATCCTTGAGGAGGCAATGCAGTTCTTTAAATTATAAGATCATCAGAATCATTTTTATTTTTCCCCTGTTTATCGTTTTCGGTGAGCAGGGGATTGTTTTAGCCATTGACATCTTGTGAAAAAAACGTCAAAATAATCGTTGAGTATGTAGCGTATACATATGAAATGGAGAAAAACAGCTTATGGAAACAAGAGAAATCTTAGAACGATTATGCGTCGGCACAATCTCTATCGATGAGGCAGAACGGCATTTGAAGCAGCAGCCGTTTGAAGAGATGGGCGATTTCGCAAAACTGGATATGCACAGAAAGGTGCGCTCCGGCTTTCCGGAGGTAGTGTTCTGTGCCGGGAAGGTAGATGACCATCTGCAGGCAATCTATGAACGATTGTATGCTTCGGACGGAGAGGTGTTGGGCACCCGGGCGAGTGAGGCACAGTATGAGTTGATCAAAAAGGTGCTTCCACAGGTGGAATACGATCCTGTATCACATATTTTAAAAATAGAAAAAAAGGATAAGGAGCATGTGGGTTCGATCGCTGTCTGCACGGCAGGAACGGCAGATATTTCTGTGGCGGAGGAGGCTGCACAGACCTGCGAATATTTTGGCTCTCATGTGGAGCGGATCTATGATGTAGGTGTGGCGGGCATTCACCGCCTGTTTGCCAAGATGGATCCCATCTGCCAGGCAAACTGCGTGATCGCGGTGGCCGGAATGGAGGGTGCACTGGCGAGTGTGATCGGCGGACTGGTAGACAAGCCTGTGATCGCTGTGCCGACTTCGGTGGGATACGGGGCAAGCTTTGGCGGACTATCTGCATTGCTCACCATGATCAATTCCTGCGCGAACGGGATAGGTGTGGTAAATATTGACAATGGCTATGGCGCAGGATATCTTGCAGCGCAGATCAATCGGTTGGGAGTAAAAACAAATGAAAAGTGATCGTATCTTATATTTGGAGTGCAGCTCCGGGATCAGCGGAGATATGACGGTGGCGGCGCTTTTAGATCTCGGTGCAGATGAAAAAAAATTGCGGGAGGCACTGGATTCACTGCCTTTGGATGGCTATACCATTCAGATCTCCCGCGTGAAAAAATCGGGACTGGATGCCTGTGATTTTGCGGTGATCCTGGATGATGAGCACGAAAATCATGACCATGATATGGAGTATCTCCACGGCAACATGCATGATCATGGACATGGCTCACAAACAAATGAGGAGCACGCACATGTATCTCACACGCACGGTGAGCACGGAGGGCATGCACATACCCATGCGGACGAACACCCGCATCACACCCACCGCGGACTGCCTGAGATCACCCGGATCATTGAGGCGGGAAAACTGACCGATGGTGCAAAGGCACGGGCACTTCGCATGTTTGACATTCTGGCAGATGCGGAGGCAAAGGCCCACGGAGTGCCGCGGGAGGAAGTGCATTTTCATGAGGTAGGCGCGGTGGATTCCATTGTGGATATTGTGGCGGCAGCAGTTTGTCTGGATCTTCTTGCACCGGACCGGGTAGTGGTGTCAGCACTTTCAGAAGGTACGGGAACGGTTCGTTGTCAGCACGGCCTTCTGCCTGTACCGGTTCCGGCGGTAACGAATATCGTTACGGCACACGGTCTGTCCATCCATGCGACAAGCATACAGGGAGAACTGGTAACTCCGACGGGAGCGGCGATCGCAGCGTCTGTTATGCAGAAGCATAATCATTTGCCGGAGAACTACCGGATCGAAGGCGTGGGCATCGGTGCCGGAAAGCGTTCCTATGAAGCCGCCGGTATTTTGCGCGCCATGTGGATCCTGGAAGGAGACGCTAAAGAAGCCGAATGTATCGTCAAGCTGGAGGCAAATATTGATGATGCAACGGGTGAGCAGCTGGGCTATTGCATGGACTGCCTGATGGAAGCCGGTGCCAGGGACGTAAGCTTTTTGCCGCTCTATATGAAAAAGAATCGCCCTGCCTATGAGATCCACGTGATCTGTGATCCGCAGGATGTGGCCCGCATGGAGGAGATTCTTTTTCGGGAGACCACGACCATCGGCATCCGACGCTGCAAGATGGAGCGGACTGTGATGGCCCGCAGCTGCCAGCAGGTGGATACGCCCTACGGTACAGCAGTGGTTAAGGTATGCACACATGGAAACGTGCGAAAGGTATATCCGGAATATGAGAGTGTCCGGGAACTCTGCAGACAAACAAATTCCGAGTTTCGTGATGTTTACCAAGCCGTTGCAGCTGCAGGCCGGGGAAACGAATAAATTTGAAGAGATCTTGAAGCAGTGATAGTTCCGGTTAAATGAAAAAAGACATGGAATGGTCACATTTTTCGTGTAGGATGATGTCTGAACGTCTTAGGATGACTCTTTGGCATGATCAAAAAAATGATGTGAGGAAGATGAAATGAAAAAAAAATATTTTTTACCGGTGCTTCTGGCAGTGACAGGCCTTCTGGCGGGCTGCGGTGCTGACAACGGTGATTACAGCAGCTACGTGACCCTTGGCGATTATAAAAACCTGAGTGCAGTTCTTTCTGTGGAAGCGGTTTCGGATGAGGATCTGCAGGCCTATGAAAAAGAACAGCTTTCGTATGACGTAACCTACCAGGAGACAAAAGGTCCGGTGAAGGAGGAGCAGCTGGTGGAGGTTTCCCTGCTGGCAAAGGAAGGCGAGGAAGTTGTTTACGATTTTTCGGAGGACGGATATGAACTGACGGTTGGTCAGCAGGAGTTTGGAGCAGAGGTAGATGAGGCGCTGCTGGGATGCGCGATCGGTGATGAGGTGGACCTGACGGTCACTTATGATGATGAGTTTGAAGATGCGCTCCTGTGTGGGAAGGATATCAGCTATCATATCGAGATCCGAAAGGTATCGGATGTGATCTATCCGGAGCTGACCAATGAATATCTAAAGGAAAACTTTGGGGAGTCATCATTGGAAGCGTGGGAACAAACGCTTCGGGAAGAGCTCCTTTCCGAGCGTCAGGCAGAAGCTACAGAGAATATGCGTGATGATCTTGTGGAACAGGCAGTTGACAGTGCGCAGATCAGCGGATATCCCAAGTCATTGTACAAGGCAAAACGTGAGGCTGTGCAGCAGGACTATCAAAGCTATGCAGACATGTTTGGGTGTTCGTTGGAGGACATCTATGAGATGCTTCAGGTGAGTGAGGATGACCTGGAGCAGCAGTATCTGGATGAGACCTACCGTACCATGGTGCTGTCTGTGATCCGGCAGCAGGAAAACATCACGCTTTCAGATGAACAGCTGCAGGAAAAGCTGGAAGAATATGCATCGGAAAACGAGTATGATTCGGTGGAGGATCTCTTGCAGGATTACAGTGAGGACGATCTGACGCAGTATTTTCTGGACGAAGAGACAAAGGATTTTCTGGAGGAGCATGCCAAGATCACCGTTTCCGAAAGTTAGTTGGCATTTGGGGTGAGCCAACTGACATGTTATTGGTTTTTTCGAAGTACAAAACGGTGACCATATTGTTTTTTGCAAAATAAAGGATTACAATATAAATATGTTGGAATTCCATTAGTGAAGGGTGGGATGCTGAATTATTCTGTACTTCACAATAAAGTAAAAATAGGTAATTGCGAAACATTTTCATAGCGTAAACTGGGAATGCGAGACACAATGTATGAGGCAGGTACTTTGGAGCGGCTGGTACTTAGTGACCGTATTTTGGTCACTTATGTACCACTGCCAGCGACAAGTAGCGAGAGCGTGCCTGCCATACATGCGTTCGCATGACCTTGAAACGTGACGTCGATAGTTTCGCAATTGCCTAAGTAAAGTAAAAAAGGAGAAGGAAAAAATGTTTGGATTTGGTCAGTTAATTGACATCTTAAAGAAGAACCCGAAAAAAATCGTATTCACAGAGGGCAGTGACCCCCGTATCTTAGAGGCAGCTTCACGTTTACTTGCCAGCAACTTTTTAAGCCCGATCCTCGTAGGAAACGAGGATGAGATTCAGCGCTCTGCAGAGGAGAGCGGTTTTAATATCCGCGGTGCACATATTGTGGATCCTGCCAAGTATGATCGCATGGATGAGATGGTTGAGATGTTCTGCGAGCTTCGCAAGAGCAAGGGTGTGACTCCTGAGCAGGCAAGAAAGACATTGGCTCAGGCGAACTACTTTGGAACTATGCTTGTAAAGATGGGTGAGGCAGATGCACTGCTTGGCGGAGCTACATATTCTACCGCAGATACCGTTCGTCCTGCTTTACAGCTGATCAAGACAAAGCCCGGAAATTCCATCGTATCTTCCTGCTTTATCCTGGTAAGACCCAGTGCTACCGGTGATAATGAGGTGATCGCAATGAGTGATTGCGCGATCAATATCAAGCCTACCGAGGATGAGCTGGTTGAGATCGCGCTGGAAAGTGCAAAATGTGCAAAGATCTTCGGCGTTGATCCGAAGGTAGCATTCTTAAGCTATTCTACACTTGGATCAGGCTCCGGCGAAGATGTGGATAAGATGAGAAATGCTGCTGCAAAGGCGAAGGCAAAAGCTCCCGATCTTCCGATCGAAGGCGAGCTGCAGTTTGACGCTGCCGTAGCTCCCCGTGTTGCACGTACCAAATGCCCGGATTCTGAGGTGGCAGGACATGCAAACACCTTCATTTTCCCGGACATCAATGCTGGAAATATCGGATACAAGATCGCACAGCGCCTGGGTAACTTTGAAGCTTACGGCCCGATCCTGTTAGGACTGAATGCGCCGATCAATGATCTGTCACGCGGATGTAACGCATCTGAGGTTTATTCTATGGCGATCATTACGGCTGCGCTGGCTTAATCGTTTTTAGGGAATAATTACGCGCGCCTGGCAGGTACGATGTCTGAGAGTATGACTTTCCTGCACAATGGAAATGAGACTTTAAAGTGTGGAAGCCTTTGCTGACACACTTTGGTTTTGAAAAGGCTCATTGGAATGGTTTGTGCAGGGTCATACGACAGACATGTACCTGCCGGGCGCGCTTACTATTTGCAAGAATTATCCGGGTATTGCAAGGAGGATGGAGGAGCATGTTTCCAATGTGAGACCCTCTAAAAACGTCGGTACTTGGATTTCACGAGTGTCTACACGATGGGAAATCCTTAGTATCCGCTACGTTTTTTGTGGAGTGAGAACGTGTCTTACATGGAAACATCTCCGACATCCGTACTTGAAAAGCTAAGAATTTTACTTCCGGTGCGATAACAGATATTTTCAAATTGCTCCTTCGTTAGCGGGAGTTTTTTTAATTCTTCTAAGGTGTGCGCGGCGGTGTCCCAGGGGGAATCCGTGGCAAAGAGCATGTGGTCGCTGCCGTGCTGCTTCAGGATCGTCAGGAACTGTTCCGGTGTGATCCTTCCCATGGAAAATGAAATATCAAAGTAGAGTGCAGGGTCGGTCAGCAGTTCAATGACCTGATCCCACTCTTTCCAGCCGCCGGTATGCGCGAGGATCAAGTGGGTGGGATGAAGCTCGTCCACCATATGTCTGGTTCGTGTGGTGGGACAGTGTACATCATCCGGATATCCGATATCAATTCCGGCATGGATCGTGGTGTACAGACCAAGGGCTTCTGCTTCTGCGATGATGTTTAGCATGAGCGGATCATCCACAAGCCGGGACTGGTAGTCCGGGTGAAGCTTGATCCCTTTAAATCCATTGTCCTTCAGCCATTTTAATTCGGTTTTATAATCTGCATAATCCGGGTGCATCGCACCGAAGGAGATGAGACCGGTTTCACCGGAGGATGCGTTTGCCTCCAATGCCCGGCGGTTGATCTTTTCCACCTGGGCAGGATTGGTGGCAACCGGAAGAACCACGGAGATGTCTACCCCGTCGCGTTTCATCGCTTCTTTCAGTCCCTGCACGGTTCCATCGGTACAGGGACGGGTGTGAGAGCGCTCGCTCAGCTCCCGGAGAGCTGCCGGAGCAACCTTGTCCGGAAACGTATGTGTATGAAAATCGATTAACATTTGTAAGCCTTCTTTCTGTGTAAAATATAGTATCATTACGTTCTCATTGATCCAATCGTATTTAGTTTACTCCAATTTCTGAAATGAAACAACAATAGATTCAATCTTAAGAAATTCTTAAACATTCCCCATATTGGAACTTCATATAAAATCCGTTACAATGGAAGCATGATCGATCAAAACTTTGCATGGGAGCTTTCGACAAGAGAGACGGAGAGAATAATTGCCGTGGCTACACCTGCAAATGTGCAAGTAGGAGGAGAACATGTACAATATTCTGGTTTGCGATGATGAGAAGGACATTGTGTCTGCGCTGGAGATCTATCTGCGCAGCGAGGGATATACGGTATCTTCCGCTCATAACGGAAAGGAAGCGCTGAAGCTTTTAGAGCGGGAAGAGATCCATCTGGTGCTTCTTGACCTGATGATGCCCGTGATGGATGGGATGAGTGCCATGATCGAGATAAGGAAAAAGAGCAATGTTCCGGTGATCCTTTTGACGGCAAAGAGCGAGGACACGGACAAGATCCTGGGCTTAAATGTCGGCGCGGATGACTACATCACAAAACCCTTTAACCCGGTGGAGCTGTTGGCGCGTGTGCGTTCGCAGCTGCGGCGTTACATGCAGCTTGGCGGTACGGTGGCGAAGAAAGAGCGCTTTGCGATCGGTGGGATCGAGCTGGACGATGTGACAAAGGAGGTAACGCTGGACGGAGATGCAGTATCGCTTACCAGAACGGAGTACGATATCCTGAAGCTTTTAATGGAGCACCCCGGGCGTGTGTTTTCACCAAAGGAGATCTATGAGGCGGTGTGGAAGGATGTCTCCATGGGAACGGAGAATACGGTGGCGGTACATATCCGGCACCTGCGTGAGAAGATCGAGTATAACCCGGCAGAGCCTCGGTATCTGAAGGTTGTATGGGGCAGGGGCTATAAGATGGAAGCCCATGAAGGAGGAAGATTTTTATGAGAAAGAAAAACAAGAAAAGGATGATTGAAGATCGGGAGGAAATGGATCGTGAAAATGGTGGGATGACATTGAACCGGAGCCATGAAAGTACGAAACCGTTTCGGCTGACCGGCAGCCTGGCGGCAAAGGTCGTGGCGATCTGTCTGGTCATTGTCAGTGCTTTTATGTGTGTGGCATCGGCAGCTGCCGTTATCGCGGCAGATTACATGAATGTGTACAGTGAGGATGAATCGACGGTGCTTGCGCGTGTGAACGAGCGGTTTCTGGATCGTTACAGCGTGTATGCAATGGTCAATTACATGAATGGAAATGAGGAAGCATTAAAGGAACTGGACCAGACGAATTTTCGCTATGGGATCATTAAAACCGATGATTATGACGCGGTGGATCTGAATGATCCGAAGAGCTATGTGATCAGTAATCTCGACCGGGCGGTCGATCGCAACGCTGTGAATCTTTATTCCTGCAACTGGAGTGAGTACACCGATTATGAATATGATATGAGTCTGTTCGGCTATGCGTGGATCAATAATTATGGTGAACAAGGGGACTACACCTGCGAGAGTCAGGCAATCGACGGATATTTTTATGACTGGATGAACGAGACGCTGTACATCAAGGTGGGAGAGCGCCTCTATCCGTACATTGGGGAGATTCTGGTGACGCACCTGAATTCCGTAGGATACACGGATCACACATTTATATCCGAGGCAGAGATTGAGAGCGATGCTGCGCAGGGGACTGATTCGAATGTGGCCGGGACATCTGAGGTAACGGAGATCGCCGGCGAAGTGGTGGATGAAGCAGACGAAGTTACTTACTTGACAGAAGAAGCAGCAAATATGCAGGAAGTGGAAGAAAACACCTATACGGTGCAGGGAACGCTGAACAATTCTTATCTCAATGAGGCGCTTGATGAGTGGCGTGTTCCTTCCATGCTCCTGATGCTTTCCAATTCCGGGCAGTATCTGCGTGCAGCGGATGTTGTAGTCGTTGATGACCAGATGCTGTGCGAGCTGGGAGAGGTAAATGCGGACGGATACAGCGTGGACTATGTGTCAGCCGGAATGGCAACCGTTCCGGTGGTGCAAAAGACGGATGCGAGTGAAGTTGACAGCTATTATATCGTGTCCTATGCGAAGGATCCTTTGGATGTAAAAGCAAATTTTGATGATTGTGATCTGCTTGCCCAGGGAAAGCTGCTTGCGGATTTTGCATTTGCATATCGCTATGTGTTCGTGGCAGCGTTGATCTTGTCGCTGATCATGGGAATGTCAGCCTTTGTCTTTCTGCTGTGCGCAGCGGGACATAGAAACGGTGTAGAAGAGTTGTGCAAACGGCCTTGGGATGCGATACCGGTGGACGTAAACATATGCAGCGTTCTGTGCATGGATGCATTTCTCGTCTGTGCAGTCGTTTATGTGGGAATCGAGTGGAATCCGTTGAAATATCTGATCACCTGGCTGTTTACAGGCGGAGTGGGGATTCTTGCGATCCTTCTTCTGCTCGAGTGCAGCATGAGCTTTGCCCTCTGGTGTAAGCTTGGCAAATGGTGGCGGCATACACTGGTTTATGCAGTTGCAAAATGGTGCTGGAAGATCGTGAAGATATTGTGGCAGTTTATTTGCCGTCTGTGGAGCCGTTTTGTGGAGCTGATGCACAGTATGCGGTTTCTGTGGAAGGCATGGCTGATCCTGGGGGTGATCGCCTGCGTGGAACTTCTGGGGATCGTGCTGTTTGAAGGGGCTCCTTCGGAAGTGTTGTTTATTTTCTGGCTGGTGGAAAAACTGCTTCTTTATCCGGCTATCATTTTTGCGCTGCTGCAGATGAACCGCCTGCAGGAGGGCGGAAAAACTTTGGCACAGGGGGATCTGGAACGTAAGATCGACACGTCCAAAATGTACTGGGAATTCAAAAAGCACGGAGATAACCTTAACGCCATCGGTGACGGCATGAATGCAGCAGTGGGTGAGCGCATGAAGAGCGAACGCTTTAAGACAGAACTGATCACCAATGTATCCCACGATATCAAGACGCCTCTCACCTCCATCATCAACTATGTGGATCTGCTGGGGAAGGAACAGCTGGAAAATCCAAAGGCGGTGGAATATTTGGAGGTGCTGAGCCGTCAGTCTGCGCGTCTGAAAAAACTGATCGAGGATCTGATCGAGGCATCCAAGGCCTCCACCGGGAATCTGAAGGTCAATATGGAAGTGTGCGATGCACAGGTGACGCTGGTACAGACGATCGGAGAATTTGAGGAAAAGCTGGCAAACAGCCAGGTTGAACTGCAGATCCGGGAGCCGGAGGAAAAGATCATGATCCACGCCGACAGCAGACATCTTTGGCGCGTATTTGACAACCTGATGAACAATATCTGTAAATATGCGCAGCCCGGAACCCGCGCCTATGTCAATCTGGAGCGGGAGAAGGATCAGGCACGGATCACCTTCCGTAACATTTCCAGGGAACCCTTAAACATTTCCAGCGAGGAACTGATGGAGCGCTTTGTGCGTGGAGACAGCTCCCGCAGCATGGAGGGCAACGGACTGGGTCTGTCGATCGCACGGAGCCTGACAGAGCTGATGGGCGGATCCATGGAGCTGACCGTGGATGGAGATCTGTTTAAAATAGTGCTCACTTTTCCTGTGATAAATGACTAAAAAGTCTTTTTCATTTCGAAGGATTCTGTACAATTTTGACTGAATTTGGCGGAATTATTATTTTTTTTCGAAAAAGCACTGGACAAATTAAAAAAGGAATGTTATTATACCAACAACTTAAAAAAATTAAGCGAAACAAAGGCGTTTCAACCAAGGGGTTGGAGCGCCTTTTTTGATGCCGGAGCATGAGGAGGATAGAAAAACATTGTTTTTTTATTCGGAAGGCAGACGCTTGGAAATGTTATGAGGTGAAAGATGATGAGACAACAGTTGGACAGTGTAGACAGAAAGATATTACATATTTTACAGGAGAATGCAAGAACCTCCCTGAAGGACATTGCGTCACAGGTATTTTTATCGTCTCCGGCAACTTCTGCCCGTATCGATAAGCTGGAGCGTGAGGGATATATTCTCGGCTATCACACCTGCGTGAATAAAGAAAAATTAGGAAACCGCATCCGTGCGTTTATTAATGTGGAGTTGATGTCCGGAAAGAAAGAGGCATTCTTAAATTTGGCGCGCGCCTGCAACAATGTCATTGAGTGCAGCTGTATTACCGGTGATTATTCCATGCTCTTAGAGGTGGCATATTCCAATACCAAGGAGCTGGAGGCTTTTGTATCCCAGGTACAGAAATTTGGAAAAACACAGACCCAGATCGTTTTCTCTACTGCGATCGAGCATAGAGAGATCCCAACGATGATCGGCGAGCCGGCGTAGTAAGTACGAAATAATGAAAGCTTGTATCTGTTCAGACCCATGCCACGCACTCAGCTGCGGGCGTGGAAGAGAACATGTAAAGGAGCCAAAGCTTCCCTGCCATGCCGTTCGTCATCTTCAAATGCAGGGAAGCCCTGTTACTGGAACGAGGTATGAGTGAACAGTAACACTGGAAGATCCGTATGCACACGGAAAGTGCGTCCGGGTCTTTTCTTTTTGCCTGAAAACCGCTATACTTAGGAAGGCATCTGATGTGCGATGCAAAGAAGAGAAAAGAGGAGAATGGCTGCATGGTTTTTCGTGGCCATTGAGGGATAAAAGGATGGAAGAACAAACACGGACAAGGCTTCCACAGGCATTTGTGGAGCGGATGGCAGCAAGTCTTGGGGCAGAGGCAGAAGCCTTTTTTGACAGTTATGCTTCACCTCGGGCATACGGACTGAGACGCAATCCGCTGAAAATGGAGCGGGAGGATTTTGAAGCGCAGATGCCTTTTTCACTGGGAAAGGTCAGTTGGGCAAAAGAAGGCTATTACTATCCGGAAGCGGAGCGGCCCGGCAAACATGCCTTTCATGAAATGGGGCTTTACTATATACAGGAGCCCAGCGCCATGTGTGTTGTGGAGGTGGCGGATCCAAAGCCCGGTGAATATGTGCTGGATCTGTGTGCCGCACCCGGCGGTAAATCCACGCAGATTGCGGGACGAATGGCAGGAGAGGGGCTTTTGGTGTGCAACGAGATCGTGCCGAACCGTGCAAAGATATTGTCACAGAATATCGAGCGTCTGGGGGTAAAAAACGCGGTTGTATTAAATCATTCCCCACAGGAGCTGGAGCTGCGCTTTGCTTCTTTTTTTGACAGGATCATCGTGGATGCGCCCTGCTCCGGTGAGGGTATGTTTCATAAGGAGGAGGCAGCGCTCACAGAGTGGTCGCCGGAAAATGTGAAAATGTGCGCAGAAAGACAGAAGGAGATCCTGGCGTGTGCAGTCCATATGCTGCGCGCGGGAGGGGTGCTCGTCTACTCCACCTGTACCTTTGCACCGGCGGAGGATGAGGAGATGGTCCGCTGGCTATTGGATAACTATCTGGATCTGGAACTGCAGCCGATCGATACGGAAGCAATGGGAATTTCTGAGGGGAATGTTCCGGGAACCGGTCGGATCTGGCCTCACAAACAGCGTGGCGAAGGGCATTTTGTGGCACGCTTGAAAAAGCGCGGAGAGTTACTTGCACATCGTTCAGACGATGCATTTGTGTCAGTGTCAGCCGGTCAGGAGACAGGCCGCGGCGGTAAAGGAAAGAAAGGAAAACGGGACCGTGCAGGCGCAGAAAACGCCAATGTGTGGAACTGCTATGAGGAGTTTGCCGCGCAGACACTTCGCTGTAGGCTGACCGGCAGGCGGTTGGAGTTTGGCGATCAGCTTTACCTTGTGCGGGAGGAGATGCCGGATCTGAGCGGTCTCAAGGTGGTGCGTCCGGGATTGCATCTCGGCACAAACAAAAAGAACCGTTTTGAACCGTCACACGCGCTGGCACTGGCGCTGAAACCGTCAGAGGCAGTACAGGTGTGTGAGACACAGGAGCCGGAAAAATACTTACGCGGCGAGACGCTTTCCTGTGATCCGTCGCTTAAGGGATGGGTACTCGTGATTTGTCAGGGACAGCCGATGGGCTGGGGCAAAGCTGACCGGGGGATTGTGAAAAACCATTATCCGAAGGGGCTTCGGATCAATTGGTGAGACATGCAGATCAAAGACGCATGTGACACGTTGTGTCGTGAGATAAATGAAATAGGAAAAGGGCTTCGCACATCGATCTCTCATGTGCGTAAGCCCTGTTGTTTTTTGTCGGAGCCGATCCGGGTTCCGTAAAACTTACGGCTCCTCATCTGAACAATATTAGTATATTGTGGAAATGTGAACCGCATGTGTCAGAAATCTAAAAGTTTTATAAAATAAGTTTACCGGAGCAGATTTACAAGGAGGATCGCACCACCCAGTATCGTCAGCACTACTCCGGTAGCGCGGTTGAGTGTGGCGGCGCTGGCCTTGTTCGCAAACTTGGCCGCAATGCGCGCCCACAGCAGCGTGAATGTGATACAGAGGATCAGTGGCAGAAGCTGTGGCATTCCACCGATGACAAAATGGCTGCCTGCGCCGGTCAGTGCGGTAAAGGTCATGATGAAGACGCTGGTTCCGACTGCCGTTTTCAGCTCATAACCCAGAACACTGGTCAGAAGAAGCAGCATCATCATTCCGCCGCCTGCGCCGACAAATCCGCAGATAAAACCGACAGCAGAACCGCAGATGACGGACTGTACGAATCGTTTCTTCGGGCTGGTTTCCGTCATTTTTTCCTTGGTCGTCATGACCGGTTTTACAATAAATTTGATACCAAGAAGCAATGTCATTACGGTAGAAAAGCTGCCCATGGTGGAGTTGGGCACCTTGCTTGCGGCGAAGCTTCCGACGAAGGTGAAGATCAAGACGGCGACCATCATGACAAAGCCGTTTCGGATGTCCAGGTTTTTGTTTTTGCCGTAGGTGTAAGCGCTGATCGCACTGGCGAGTACATCGCTGGCAAGTGCAATACCCACCGCCTCATAGGCGGGCATGTCTAAAAATGTGATGAGCATGGGGCTGATGACTGCAGCGGCACTCATTCCGGCGAAACCGGTGCCGAGTCCCGCACCTATGCCTGCGATAAAGCAGATAATGATCTCAAATAGTAGTGTCAAGTGAATTCCTCCGTTTCTCTGTTGCGTTTTGGCGGTGCCGGCCTGATCTCGTGATCAAGATAGCATATTTTAAAGTTAGCAATTAGACAATTATAGCGCTGTCAGAATAAAAGTCAAGAAAGACACAAAATGTTCATTTTTTTACAAAAGTATATGAGGTGAATGTGGCAATGATCATCAATCGGAACACTCCGGTCATTTTGGGAACAGACGCATCCACGGCTGTCACGCATGCAGCCAAAAATCTGAGGCGGGATTTAAAAGCAGTATGTACAGGTACAGATGAAATAGAGAATCGCATTTTATTGGAGCCGGCAGACCTGCCGGACGAGGCTTACGAGGTGCGGGTGGAAGATCTGGATCTGGTCATTCGTGCATCAGGTGAGCTGGGGTTTGTCTATGGCATCTATGAGGTGAGCCGTGAGATTCTCGGTGTGGAAAATTTCTGGTTTTGGAATGACCAGAGATTTGTGACGGTGGATCATGTGACTGGGCCTGAGGACTATGTGAAATATGGGGCGCCGTCAAGTGTCCGTTTTCGCGGCTGGTTTATCAATGATGAAGTATTGATCCAGGCGTGGAGTGTGGAAGGAAAAAAAGAAAAACCGTGGGAAATGGTATTTGAGGCATTGCTGCGATGTGGATATAGAGGCACATCGCGAAAACTATGTGCGTACCTATTACGGAGCGGATGCACGGGAGGCGGTTGCAGATTGTCTGGCACAATACCCCAAATATGCACTGGCATACGGTGATCGTGAGGACGAGCATGCGGGCGAACAGTTTTCCAATCATGTGATGCGTGTGCTCATTTCTCAGTATATGAAAGATGGAAACGAAGCATCACATGAGCTGCAGTGGGCGACAGATGCCCAGACTCTGGAGGGGCAGAACCTCTGGTATGGAGCGCTATGTGAAAAGGCAGCATCCGGCTATGAGGCGTATGAGAAGTTATGTGAGCAGACAGCACTTTCTCTGCCGGAAAACGCAAAAATTCTTTTTTGTGATTCCATTCTGCTGCAGGTACAGATACACAGATATTGTTACAGGGGAGCTTTGCATGCGAGCCGCAGTCTGACGCGGGCATTTGAGGGCGATCAAAAAAAGGCATTCTATGAAGCCGGACTTGCCAGAGAGGACTATCTGAGAGCGGATCAGTGTATGCGTGACCGCGAACACGGCAAATGGAGTGGTTTTTATGCAAATGAATGTCTGACGGATGTGAAACAGAGCGCATGGCTTTTGGAAGGACTGATGTATCATCTACGAAATGCGGATGACGGGCCTCATTTTTACCGCTGGCAGCGGGAGCTTTTGTATGCGGAGGAGGACAGCCGCGTGATGCTATTATTACGACAAAGCAATCAGTCTGGGTAAGGTTTTATTCAGGCATTTTTCCATAGGTAGGGCGGACAGGACTTGGCGAGCCGTCTGAATTGTATATTCTTATTTTTGTCTATTGTCTCGGAAAATCTTGCTTTTACTTTCATTACATTTTAACTAAAGCAGGGTTTTTTAGAAAATGAGACCGAACGTACTGTTTATTATTCTATATAGATCCTGCTTCATAATTTCATTTCAAGGAGGATCGTGTATGGGAGAAACAAGAGAAAACACAGGATACCGCAGTGATGTATTCAGTCTGCTGTTACAGGAGAAGGAGCGTGCGCTGGAGGTCTACAATGCGATGAACGGAACGTCGTATGATGATCCGGAACTGGTGGAGATCGTTCCGGTGGAAAATCGGGGGATCTCGCTCTCGGTGAGAAATGACGCATCATTTGTGCTGGATGCAAGTCTTAGTATTTACGAGCATCAGTCGACGATCTGCCCGAATATGCCGGTGCGCTATCTGATCTATTTTGCGAATATCATCCATGAGCGGATACGAAAGAAAAATATTTATGGAAAGACACTGATCAGGATACCAACGCCGCGCTTTGTTGAGATGATGCAGCTGGATTATACATTTGAACGACAATTGGAACTGGAACGAGAGGAAAGTTATATGAAGGGACGCGAGGAACTGATTGCATTCATGTTGCGCAGTGGCAAGACTCCGGAAGAGATCGTTTCTTTTGCCGGTGTTCCAATGAATGAAGTGAAGCAGGTTTATGAAGAAATGCATGTAAACGTGAAAGAATTGGGAACGAATAACTGAAAGTATGTGTGTCAATTTACGTGAACTGCAGATCATAGAATATTTGATATGAAAAAAGCAACCGCGATTCTGATACAGGATTCGCAGGTTGCTTTTTTTTTGTTTACCAGAAAATCGCATTATGATATATTTAGGATAGGTTTACGTGATGAAAGAGGAAAAGCATTTCAAAACGGAAGAGAGATGGAGGAATCAAGACATGAAGGTTTTAGCAATTAACGGAAGTCCCCGGGTGAATGGAAATACATCCATCGCGCTTCGTGAGATGAAAAAGGTATTTGAACAGGAAGGCGTGGAGGTTGAGATCGTTCAGATCGGAAATCAGAGTGTACGTGGATGTATCGCTTGCGGAGCATGTTCGGAGAAGGGTAAGTGTGTGTTTGATGACGTGGTCAATGAGCTTGCACCGAAATTTGAGGCAGCAGACGGACTGGTTGTGGCATCTCCTGTCTACTATGCGTCAGCAAATGCCACATTGATCGCATGTCTGGACAGACTGTTTTGCAGCACACATTTTGATAAGACCATGAAAGTGGGAGCAAGCCTGGTATGTGCCAGAAGATGTGGATGTTCGGCAACCTTTGATGAACTGAATAAATACTTTACCATTGCCAACATGCCCATCGCATCCAGCCAGTATTGGAACTGCATTCATGGAAAAAATGCAGGGGACGCGGAGCTTGACGAAGAAGGCAAGCAGACGATGCGGGTGCTTGCACGAAACATGACATTCCTTATGAAGAGTATCGCACTTGGAAAAGAGCAATTTGGTCTGCCGGAAACAGAAGATCGCGTGTGGACAAATTATATCAGATAACCAGTATCAATGCGCGAATGGGCAAGATCATGATCAAGCGCAAATAAGAAAAAATGATTCAGGAGAAAAGAAATGCACGAATTGGGTGTGGTATTTTATGTCATCAAGGATGTCAAAAAGGTGGCAGAGGAAAATGATGTCAAACAGGTAGCATCCGTGACGCTTCAGATTGGTGAAGTAACCGGTATCTTACATGATTATCTGGTGGATTGCTGGAACTGGGCACGAAAAAAAGAGCCGCTCATGGAGACTTCGGAGCTTCTCATCGAGCAGGTGGATGCGGTGACGTTCTGTGAGGATTGTACGCGGGAGTATGGAACCGTGCAGCACGGAAAGATCTGTCCCCATTGCGGAAGTGAACATACCTATCTTTTGCGGGGAAATGAGTTTATGATAAAGGAGATAGAAGTATTATAAAAGACCGTGGATAACACAAAAATATACAAGATCTGAATCTAGATGGAGAAATCAAAAGTGGATAACAAAACAATGATGCAGTGCTTTGAGTGGTATCTGCCGGAAAACGGACTGCACTGGAAGCAGCTGGCTGCGCAGGCGGCTGCTTTGAAAGCAGCGGGTATCAATATGGTCTGGCTTCCACCGGCTTATAAAGGGGCAGCGGGAGCCGGAAGTGTCGGCTATGATGTGTATGATCTGTATGATCTCGGCGAGTTTGACCAGAAGGGAACAATTGCGACAAAGTACGGAACGAGAGAGGATTACCTGCAGGCAGTATCTGCACTGCAGCAGGAAGGGATCGAGGTGATCTGCGATATCGTCCTCAACCAGCGCATGGGTGCAGACGAGACAGAGGAGGTCATGGCGGAGGAGGAATTGAAGACGAACCGCAATCAGGATATCAGCGGACCTCAGAAGATCCGGGCATGGACGCGTTTTGACTTTCCCGGACGTGCAGGAAAATACTCTGATTTTAAGTGGAATGCGTCTTATTTTAGTGGAACAGACTGGGATGATGCGGCAAAGCGCGGCGGTATTTTCCGGTTTGACGGAAAACAGTGGAATCGGGAGACGGATACGGAAAACGGGAATTATGATTACCTGATGGGTGTTGATCTGGATACGGATCATCCGGAGGTGATCAGGGAGACACATGCGTGGGGAAAATGGTACCTGGACACGGTACATATGGATGGTTTCCGACTTGATGCGGTAAAGCATATCGGATTTGACTTTTACCGGGAATGGATCAGCGATATGCGTGCCTATGCTCAGGAAAAAAACGGAAAGGAGCTGTTTATCGTCGGTGAGTATTGGGCAAATGATATCGGAAAGCTTCTGCATTATCTGGATGTGACAGCAGGCAGCCTGTGTCTGTTTGACGTGCCGCTTCATTTTAAGTTTTTACAGGCGGCTACTTCTGACGGCAGATTTGATATGAGGACGCTTTTTGATCATACGCTTACCGGTAAGGATCCCGCGCATGCGGTGACATTTGTGGATAATCATGATACACAGCCGGGTCAGGCGCTCTGCTCCTTTATCCCTGCATGGTTCAAGCCCCTTGCCTATGCCTTGATCCTGTTGCGCTCAGTTGGAGTTCCATGTGTATTTTATGGAGATTATTATGGCATTCCGCACGATGGGATCGCACCGGTTGATTGCCTGCCCGTGCTTTTGAAGATCCGGGAGTGCTATGCGTATGGAGAAGAACACCTGTATTTTGATGATGCATCGATCGTCGGTTTTACGCGAGAGGGTGATGATGCGCATGCAGATTCAGGCATTGCGGTGCTCCTGACGGACAGTGTGGGCGGACGCAAGCGGATGTATGTCAGCATGCGCCTGGCGGGTGTACAGATGGTGGATGCGATGGGAAAGTGCATGGAGCACGTTCGGATCGGCGCGGACGGCTGGGGTGAATTTCCTGTGGACGGCGGTTCGGTATCCGTCTGGGTGACAGAAAAGGCGGGTTTACAGAAGGATCAATAGAATTGGAACAGAAAAGAGAAATGAACATGCGTACACTGGAGGATCTATACAGATGATAAATCCCAAAGAACTGATAAAACTTTGTAAAAACAAGACCGTCTGGATACAGACACACAACTTCCCAGACCCGGATGCCATTTCCAGTGCATTCGGACTGCAACAGCTTCTGGCGCACTTTGACATTCATGCGAGGCTGTGCCATGAAGGGCAGATTGATAAGCTCAGCAGTCTGAAAATGCTGAATCTGTGCGGGATCACGATGGTGCCATATGGAGAGGTTCGTGATGTAATGCAGGAAACGGACAGGATTATTCTGGTAGACTGTCAGAAAAATAACGGAAACACGACAGATCTGATCGGAGATGAGATGGCGGCGATCGATCACCATCCGACCTTTGTGAAGGTGGAATACCAGTATGAGGATCTGCGTATCACCGGTGCCTGTGCCAGTCTGATCGCGGATTATTACCGGACGCTGGGGATAGAGCCGGACGAAAAGACCGCGACTGCACTGCTTTACGGACTGCGCATGGATACGCTGCAGCTGAGCCGCGGCGTCACAGAATTTGATATTGAGATGTACGAATATCTGTTTCATTACGCGGATAAAGCACTGTTGCATGAGTTGGAGACGAATAACATGGAGTTTGCGGATCTGCAGGCCTACGGCAGTGCGATCGAACATATCCGCTGTTTTGGAAAGGTGTGCTTTTCGTATCTGGACTTTGTTTGTCCCGATGCCCTGGTGGCAGCACTTAGTGATTTCCTGTTAGCACTCGCGGAGGTTGAGGTCGTAGTGATCTACGCAAAGCGTGAGGGTGGTTATAAGTTCAGCATCCGAAGTGAGCGGGAGGATGTGCACGCCGGAAATCTGGCGAACATCGCCTTAAAGGACTGGGGCAACGGCGGAGGCCATGCATCCATGGCAGGTGGTTTTGCGGAGGAAGAAAAACTGCCGAAGGAGACCGGTTATCTGTTTGATGCCGTGCAGGAGCATTTTATGCATGTGATCGGGACGGAGTGGCCGCAGATTCTTTAGAAAGGAGCTTATCCCCTCGTATTAAACTTATAGGATTATTTTTGCGTAAATAAGCGAAAAGGCGTTGACAGGTGCGTGATCGAGTGGTGTAATGGTTATAATCATGTAGGAAGAGGGGTGGTGTAATGTTTAAGATCAATCCATACAGACCGGGAGCGGGATTAATGCCAACCTATCTTGCCGGGCGAGAGGAAGATATCGAACATGTAGAGCAGATGTTTCAGGCGCTCAAGATGAACATTCCGACGCAGTCTGTCATTTTCAGTGGTTTGCGTGGTGTGGGAAAGACAGTTCTGATCAACAGACTGCAAAAGCTTGCGGAAAATCAGGATATATTTTGCAGACATATTGAAGTTGAGACGAGAAATGATTTTGTGTCTCAGATCGCGACCTGTGCACAGACCTTTCTGAGAGAAGTGAGCGGAAAAGAAAAATTCAGGAATCTGGTAAAAAGATCATTGGATGCGATCAAGTCTCTGGTAGTTTCCTTTGATTCGGGTGACAATACATTCTCCTTATCTGTTCAGGACAAGGAGCTGTATCAGTCAAGTAATCTGACACAAAGCATGACAGACGTATTTACATCCATTGGTGAAGCTGCGTATGAAGCAGAAAAGCCTATTTGTTTTTTTATCGACGAAATCCAGTATATGAAGGCAAATGAACTGGGATCTTTGATCGCGGCGCTGCACAGGACGAATCAGCTGGGATATCCGGTGATGGTGGTTGGCGCAGGCCTTCCCAAAATATACAAAATGCTCTCTGATGAAAAAACATATGCGGAGCGTCTGTTTTTGTATAAGGAAATTGGTTCCCTGACGCAGGCACAGTCCAAACAGGCAATCGAAGAGCCTGTAAAGAAATTTGATGTGACTTATACGCCGGATGCCATTGATAAGATCATAAGTATTACAAAGGGCTATCCTTTTTTTATCCAGCAGTTATGCCAGATCGTTTATCAGAGAACAGACGGGAAAGAGATCTGTGATGCTGATGTAGATCGTGTTGTCCAGGCCTTTTTTGCAGAGTTGGATGCGGGATTTTTTAAGGTGCGCTATGAGCGGTGTGCAGACAGTGACAAAAAGTTCATTTTTGCGATGGTGAAATGCGGTGATTTGCCCTGTACGATCGCAAATGTAGCGAAGAATCTTGGAAAGGGTGTGAGTTCCATATCTACAACGCGCGCTCAGCTTATCAATAAGGGTATCATCTATCCGATCCGTTACCGCGAGCTCGATTTTACTGTACCGGAGTTCAGTGGTTTTATACAGAGACTGGAGGAGTATCAAAAGTGGTGTGAGGGGAATGAATAGATGGCAAACATGACAAAATATGCATTGGAGGCATCGTTAAAAAAGCTTCTTTTGCAAAAACCTCTGGACAAGATTACGATCAATGATCTGACGGAGGATTGCGGTATCAGCCGCATGGCTTTTTATTATCATTTTAAGGATATTTATGATCTGGTAGAGTGGGCATGTCTGGAGGATGCGACCCGCGCCCTGCAAGGGAAAAAGACGTATGACAGCTGGCAGGAGGGTCTGGAGCAGATCTTTGAGGCGGTACTGGAAAATAAGCCGTTTATCATGAATGTGTATCATTCGGTCAGCCGGGAGCAGATTGAAAATTATTTGTTTCAACTGACGTATGGGCTTTTGAAGGATGTGGTGGAGGAAAAAGCAGCAGGAAAAGAGATTGCTGAGGAGGACAAGGTCTTTATTGCGGAGTTTTATAAATATGGTTTTGTAGGTGTGATGCTGGACTGGATCAAGCAGGGCATGAAAGCAGATTATCATGATATTGTGGATCTGATGAGTGTTGCGTTGAAGGGAAATATCGCACAGTCAATCGAAAACTTTACAAAACATCGCGGATGATCAGTTTTTTATCATCGACTGGTGTTTGTAAATTGAAAACAGGCCGCCTGATGTCTATGATGAGTACATATCAAAAAACAACTGTTTTTTATATGAGAGCAACAGAATGAAACAGTTCTGACAATGTACATTATCACAGACAGAAAGGCGGTTTTTATTATGGCAAACAAAAAGAAGGCACTCGGAGTGGCATCTGCACTTGCGATCGGAGCAGGCGCAGCATATTTGGCAAAAAAGGCGAAGGAAAATGGACAGCAGGAGTGCACAGAGTATGGAGAAGGCGCTGCAAAAACGGATGTTACCGGTAAGGCGGTGAAGAAGACTTCAAAGAAAGGTTCCGGAGCAACATCGGTAAACAGCGATTACCGCAATACCGAGCTTGGAAAACACGAGAAAAACAGCAAAGGCATTTACTATACAAACGGAAATTACGAGGCGTTTGCCCGTCCGAAAAAACCGGAGGGTGTGGATGAGAAAAATGCCTACATCGTTGGAAGCGGACTGGCATCTCTGGCAGCAGCATGTTTTCTTGTGCGTGATGGACAGATGCCCGGTTCCCACATCCATATTTTAGAGGCGATGGATATCGCAGGCGGTGCCTGTGACGGTATTTTTGACCCGACCAGAGGCTATGTGATGCGCGGCGGACGTGAGATGGAAAACCATTTTGAGTGCCTGTGGGATCTGTTCCGCAGCATTCCTTCTCTGGAGACCGAGGGCGCATCTGTATTGGATGAGTTCTACTGGCTGAATAAGGAAGATCCGAACTTCTCGCTGTGCCGTGCGACGGTGGACCGGGGTAAGGATGCACACACAGACGGAAAATTCAATCTGAGCCAGAAGGGCTGTATGGAGATCATGAAGCTCTTTATGACAAAGGACGAAGATCTGTATGACAAGACGATCGAGGATGTGTTTGACGAGGAAGTATTTGATTCTACCTTCTGGCTGTATTGGCGGACGATGTTTGCATTTGAAAACTGGCACAGCGCATTGGAGATGAAGTTGTATTTCCAGCGTTTTATCCATCACATTGCGGGACTTCCTGATTTCAGTGCGCTGAAATTTACCAAATACAATCAGTATGAGTCACTGATCCTGCCGATGCAGAAATATCTGGAGGACGCAGGCGTTGATTTTCAGTTTAACACCGAGGTCACAAACGTGATCTTTGAGTGCAAGGATGGCAAGAAGGTGGCAACTGCCATTGAGTGCAAGGTGAAAGGAGCAGAGAGCGGAATTCTTCTTTCAGAAAATGATCTCGTTTTCGTGACAAACGGAAGCTGTACCGAGGGCACGATCTACGGCGATCAGAACCATGCACCGAACGGGGATGCCGAGGTGCGCACCAGCGGCTGCTGGAATCTGTGGAAAAACATCGCAAAGCAGGATCCGTCCTTTGGACATCCGGAGAAGTTCTGTTCCGATATTGCAAAGACCAATTGGGAATCTGCGACAGTCACCACACTGGATGACAAGATCATTCCCTATATCACGAATATCTGCAAGCGTGATCCCCGCACCGGAAAGGTCGTTACCGGCGGTATCGTGAGCTGTCAGGATTCAAGCTGGCTTCTTAGCTGGACGATCAACAGGCAGGGACAGTTCAGGACGCAGGACAAGGACAAGGTATGTGTATGGGTTTATGGCCTGTTTACGGATGTACCTGGCGATTATGTCAAAAAGCCGATGAAGGAGTGTACCGGAAAGGAGATCACCGAGGAGTGGCTGTACCATCTGGGTGTTCCGGCAGATGAGATCGAGGAGCTGGCAGAAAAGAGTGCAGTCTGTGTACCGACAATGATGCCGTATATTACTGCATTTTTCATGCCGCGTACCAAGGGTGACCGCCCGGATGTCATTCCTGATGGCTGTGTGAACTTCGCATTTTTGGGACAGTTTGCAGATACGCCCCGTGATACCGTGTTCACCACAGAGTATTCAGTACGAACTGCGATGGAGGCAGTCTATGGACTGTTGGGTGTGGACAGAGGTGTTCCCGAGGTGTGGGGCAGCGTCTACGATATCCGTGAGCTGCTTGACAGCACGGTGAAGCTGATGGATGGAAAATCACCGCTGGAGATTGAGCTTCCGGGACCGTTAAATCTGTTGAAAAAACCGGTGCTGCATTTTATTAAGGGCACGGTGATCGAAAAACTGTTACGGGATCATGATGTTTTGAAGGATGGAATGATCTGAGTAAAACTAAATACTTGTAAAAGGTGATGTCAGGTGTGGCATCACCTTTTTTCTTTGCTTGACAGATCTATCTAACACAATGCCATACCGTCAAAATTGCTGGTAATGGTAATAGATCCCTCTCATTCGCAGAAAGCATGAGGGAAAGCTGCATTTCCAGAAATGCTTATTGCAGCAGAGCGGGGCTTATAGGACAGAGAAATCAATAGTACAATAATTTCAACTTCCCTATGTTCTTTTTTTGCCCGAAGTGATATACTTACTTCATGCGCAAAACAGTTACAAAGGAGCAGTTGTTATGAATGAGATCAGAGTAAGAAAACATCTCTCGACCTTCCAGATCATTATCCTGGGCTTTTTGGGAGTGATCCTGATAGGAACCGTGCTTTTGATGCTGCCCTTTGCTACCAGAGAATTCGGAGGCGCATCCTTGATGGATGCGCTTTTTACTGCGACCTCCGCCACATGTGTGACGGGACTGGTAGTACAGGATACGGCGACTTACTGGAGCGGTTTTGGACAGGC
>JAQYOU010000096.1 GCA_028727105.1 bacterium | reverse complement strand
TGTTGATATCGGGGGATTGCTCATGGATATCCACTGTGATTTGGCAGGTGTCTGCGTCAAAACCATAGCCTTGCTTCACATACCCGATATCCCGAACCACCTGCCGGGCAATAGCGGCATAGTCCACACGGGCAGCTGAGGTGATCTCGCCGAAAATGTGGATCCCGTTGGGAATGGCAGTTACTTCGCAGGCTACATGGGAATGGGGATCGTTTTCCAAAAGGGCATCCAAAATGGCGTCGGCGATCTGGTCACATACCTTATCCGGGTGTCCTGCTGTTACGCTTTCAGAGGTAAAGAAGGTTGTCATTTTTCCGGTTCTCCCTTTTTCTTTGCACAACTACAGCTCCACAACTCTGTGGCAGTAGGGATCCAGTTCTTTGCGTAAGCCTCGCATTTATCGCACAGGTGATCCACCGTTTCCGGGGATTGCAGGTCTGTGGAGTGAGCGCCGGTAGCCTTTACAATTTCCCGCAGCTTTTCCGGATTTTCCAGCATGGGGCAGGGACGCAGATGGTTATCGTTAAAGGGCTGCCCATCGTGATACGCCATGAAAATGGGGCTTTGCAACACATCCAGTAGGCTCATTTCCCGGATGTTGGCATTGGAATAGTGGATAAACACACAAGGATCACAGTCGCCATTGGCGTTGATGTGCAAATACCGCCGTCCACCGGCAATGCAGCCGCCAACATACTCGCCATCGTTCTGGAAGTCCATGGCGAAGATCGGCTTGGTAGCCCGAATGTCCCGGATCCGGTGATACATGAATTCCCGCTGCTCAGGATTGGGCAGCAGTTCCGGCACTGCGTCATTGCCCACGGGCATATAGTGGAAGTACCAGACAAACCGCGCGCCCCACTGGATCATCTGATCAATAAATTCATAGGAGCTGATAGAATCCAGATTCTGGCTGGTGTAGCAGCAGGACAGGCCGAAAGGCAGATGCTTCTCCTTCAGAATCGCCATCGCCTTAATCACTTTCTGGTAGGTACCGTTGCCTCGGCGGCCATCGGTGGCAGACTCAAAGCCCTCCACGCTGATGGCAGGGATAAAATTCTTCACCCTGAGCATCTCGTTGGCAAAAGCTTCGTCAATCAACGTGGCGTTGGTGAAGGAAAGGAACTGGCAGTCGCTGTGCTTTTCACACAGGGCGATCAGATCCTTTTTGCGAACCAGAGGCTCACCACCGGTATATATGTACATATATACGCCCAATTCCTTGCCCTGGGTGATGATGGAATCGATCTCATCAAAGGTCAGGTTGAGCTTGTTGCCGTATTCCGCGGCCCAGCAGCCGGTGCAGTGCAGGTTGCAGGCGGAGGTAGGGTCAAGAAGAATAGCCCAAGGAATATTGCAGTTGTATTTTTTCCGGTATTCCTCTTGCTTTGGCCAGCCAATGATATTCGCGTTGAGGAAGAAATTTTCAAAGGTAGCCTTCAGAACCTCCGAATCCGTTTCCTTCAGAATGTTCATAACGAGCTGATACATGTTGTTCTGCGGGTCTTCCAGCACTTGACGAACTGCCGCGCGCTGGACTGGGAAACTGTCTGGGCCATCACCGGCCAGCTTGTCCACCCAGGACATCAGTTTCAGCGCATTTTCTTCCGGATTTTTCTCCAAATAGCCAAAAGCAGTACGCAGAGTTGCTTTTTTCAGTTGATTTGCAAATGACATCTTTATCTCCTTATATACAAGCGGGGAGGGTATGCCTCCCCGCAGTTGATGTATCGCTTTTATCACTCAATCACATGGTATTCTTTCAGCAGCTTTTCAATATCGGTACCATGGATCTTCTCCAACAGCTTCTTAACCACCATTTTCTCTTTGAAGCCCATATCCATCTGGGTCAAAGGTTTGCCGTCCCGGAGCTGGATGGTTGCATTTAACAGGTCACGGATATCATAGGTGCTGCCCCAGACTTCCGGTACGCCACGGTCGATATCCAGTAAGGTATAAACAGCTTCCATACCAGTACGCATGGAATACTCGGTGGTGAAGATGGTGTCCCGCTTGGTCTCAGCGAACTGGCCCAGGAACGCGAAGTTCACAGCACCCTCCGGTACCACGTCCGGGCGGTCACCAGCGGCACGAGGCATGAAGAAGGAGGTAATGTAGGGCATCATCACAGGCACAGTATTGGCACTGTGCTCTGCCAGATCTTCGATCTCATTTTCCGGAACGCCGATGTGATACAGCCACTCCATGCAGATCTCCTTACCGGTGCATTCCCGCATAGGCTTTTTCACGAAGTCACCTGGCTTGTCAGAGAACAAACCGTAAACCCAAACCAGACACTGGTCCTTAGGCTGGTTGCGGAACTGGGGCTGACGGTTGATAGTCCAGCTCATGAGCCAGCCAGAATCTTTCACTGTCACAATACCACCTGTGACAACACCGCCGCTAAAGGGATCTCGCTTGCAGATGTTTTTGATATAGGGGATGATCTTCTGATCCAGCGTAGTGACTGTAGCACTCATCCAATTGGATTGCTCCGGATCATAGCAGAACTTGTCAGGGTGACCGAAGGACGGATCCTGAGCAGCAATTCTGCGCCACATATCCCAGCCGCCGCCAGCCTTAATCTCATAATTGAAGGGGGCCACAGTATTCTGAGAACCCATGGTTGCATTCTCTACACAGCCACCGTTGGTGATGAAAACCAGATCGTTTTCGGTCAGGTCCACATACTGTGTCTTTCCATCAGCAATCAGCTCGATGCGAGTGGCCTGCTTCTTGCCAGGTTTGATGTCAAACTCCACGTTGACAACCTTCGTATTGTAGTGGAACTGAACGCCGTAGCCTTCCAGATATTTGATCATGGGCAAGATCATGGACTCGTACTGGTTGTACTTGGTGAAGCGGAGAGCCTTGAAATCCGGCAGGCCGCCTACATGGTGGATAAAGCGCTTGATATACAGCTTCATTTCCAATGCGCTGTGCCAGTTTTCAAAGGCAAACATGGTACGCCAGTAAAGCCAGAAGTTGGAATTGAGTACCTCGTCGTCAAAGAAGTCGGTGATACGCTTGTCGTAAAGCTGTTCGTCCGGTGTGAAAAACAACTTCATGATTTCCATGGCACCTTTATCAGACAGGCCGAACTTGCCGTCAGTATGGGCATCCTGTCCCTGGTTGACAGTGGCACGGCAGAGGGAGTAGTTGGGATCCTTTTTGTTCAGCCAGTAGTATTCATCCAGAACACTGACTCCCTCCGTCTCAATGGAAGGAATGGAACGGAACAGATCCCACATGACCTCGAAATGATTGTCCATTTCCCGGCCGCCGCGCATGACATAGCCTACACCGGGATACTCCCAACCGTCACAGGCACCGCCGGGAATGGGATCTTTCTCATACACATGGATGCGTTCGCCCTTCATCTGGCCGTCCCGAACCAGATAACAGGCTGCAGTCAAAGCCGCAAGGCCGGTACCGATGATAAAAGCCGATTTGTCGTCCACGCCATTGGGCTTCTGAGGACGGGCAAAGGATTCGTAATTTCCGCTGGAATAATACATAGAATGTGCCTCCTTGTTTTTTGTTTGTGACCTCATTCTATTGCAAAATCTTCATGTTTCATACAGACAAAAGCAGCCCCAATGCCTAAAGTTTAGGCATTGGGGCTGCTTTTGTCTGGAAAATTTATTTTTCCTTTTCGCATCGGGCAATCAAACGCTCCAGATCCCCCTGCTTCAATTCGTAGATCCGTTGGAATCGGGTTTGAATTCCCTCCTGCATCCCTGTTTCCAGCCAGCCAATGATAATACCAAAGCAGACACATTTTAAGTAATCAATGATGACTTTTCGATCCAGAGAGGAAATCTGCCCGTCGGTCAGGATTCCATCAACATAAGTCGTAATCACATGATCACATACTCGCCACAAGTATTGCTCATAAATATCCCGATTGATGGAATGGTAAATGTGCATTACCGCTTTCCTGTTTTCCAATGCGAAGCTCAGGACGGCATTTATGCAATCCTCCAGCGATTCTACTGTCGGATGCTCCCGGATTATTCGCTCCGCATCCTCATTTACAATGCTTTCTATCAATTGGGGCAGATCTTGATAATAGTAATAAAAGGTGTTTCGGTTCACGCCGCAGTCATCCACAATATCCCGAATGGTAATTTGGCTCAGAGGCCTCTCATTCAGCAGCTTCACAAACGAATCCCGAATTGCCTTTTTGGTAAAACCAGCCATGCGTCAAGTATCCCTCCTTTGGAGCTCAACCACATCCGAAATATTGCATTGAAGGGCAATACAAATTTTAACTATCGTATCTAAGTGAACCGATTCGTCCCGCCCCATTTTTGCAATTACCGATGAACTGAGATGAGTCATATTCTGTAAATCTTTCTTCTTTAATTTGCGGTCAATCAGCATTTTCCAAAGGCCGTTATAAGAAAGGCTAATCGTTACATTATCCATCTTTCCACCCCGCAGTATTATACCCATGATATATGAATTATAGCACTAAATCTTCTAATTCGCAACAGAATCTACACGAAATCGCTATTTTTATATGATTAGTAAAAAGTCTGCCGATTACAAGTCATCACGCAAAAGTTTTTTTGGGGGGACAATCTTCAGATAGAATTTATATGGATGTTTGCAAAGTAGAAAGGAACAAATGTGAAGGAAATTCGTATGTAGTTAGATGCCGCCCGGAAGGACGGCATCTTTTTTAATAGGCGGGAACTCCATAGCCAAGGATTTCGTAGTAACCCGCCAGATACTGTCTCTGCCGGCAGCTGTCGCCGGAATTGCCCTCGACGGTATAGACAATGCCGTTTTCGCATTTCTCCACGATACCCACATGGTCGGAAAGTCCATCCTGGGGACCAGATGAGCCATTCGGGGAATCCCAATCGAAGAAGATAATCATGCCCGGTGTCGGCTCGATGCTGTTGTCGGCCCATTGGCCACGGTCTTTGAACCACTGGACGCCGTTCACGCAGCCTGCGAATTTGGGAATGATGCCATTGTCGATATAGCCGCACTCGTTGGCGCACCAGCTTACAAGGCAGGCACACCATTCTACACGGCCCTCGAAACCATACCATGACCAATACGGCTGTCCACCGATGTTGCCCACCTGCGACAATGCCACAGCCACAATCGCGTCATCGCTGACACCGATTCCGTACAGCACCGCCGCCCACAGCGAATTGTTTTCATCTGCCAATAGCTCTGCAAGCTGCTCTCGCTGCTCTGCTGTGAAAGCAAAATGGTCAGCCATTTCCTCTGCGGTTTTGTGGCTGACCGTGATATACAGTGTGGTTCGGGTAACGGTGGTTGTAGTTTCCACGATGTTGCCGTTGCCGTCGTCCGATTCCTCGATTACCGTTTCCGTGCTGGTTTCCGTCCGGGAGGAGATTTCATTCATCTGCCAGAAGATGTCCTTCAGGATGGCTTTCCTGGAATCGTCCACCGTGGCTACATCCATGGCATTGTCCGGGTCGGTGGTGGTCTTGACCGCATAGACGGACAGCACCTCCGGCCAGACGGCACGGGAGCCGGACATTTCCAGCACATCATAGGAGATATTGGCCTTGATGGTATCAAACTGGTTTTCGTAATCCTTGTTGATCTCCCGTACCACTGTCTGCATGGTCTGCCCGGAGCCGGTGTCCTCACCGGAGAAGAAAATCCCAAAGCAGGAGCCAACGATCAACCCGATCAGGCAGATAATAACAATGACAGCTACGGCAATCCACCCGCCTGCAGCAATCGCGGCAACCAGTGCTTTGGTTGCCGCGATAATTGCTTTTACTGCCGCAGCAGTAGCTTTTGCCGCGGCCTTAATACCAGCTGCAGTTGCCTTTGCCGCTGCACGGGCTGCCTGAGCCGCCCGGTGAGAAGCCTTTGCCGCTGCCTGGGCGGATTTCTGTGCCGCCTTTGCTGTGGTCTGACTGGTCTTGATGGTCGTTCTGGCTGTCTGCTGGGCAGTCTTAATGGATTTCTGTGTCGTCTTAACTGTAGCTTTTCCGGTGGATCTGGCAGACTGCTTAATGGTCTTATCACCACGCTCTACAGTCTTAATGGCCTGAACCTCTTGGTCGGCGGTTTTCACAGACTGACGGGCCGTATCCGCAGAGCGACGGCGGACACGATCCGCCGCTTTTTCACGGGCCTGCTTTTTCGGCAGGTCTGCTTTGCGCTGCTCCATTACCGCCCCATGCTGCTCAGTGTTTGGACTGTGCTGTCCTGCTCCCGCTTTTGG
>JAQYOU010000095.1 GCA_028727105.1 bacterium | reverse complement strand
GATATTAAAATTTTTGCAGACATGACCCCACTGCTCTTCCATGTAGATAAAACTGAGATTGATTTCAAAAAGCTAAAAACTTTGACGATTGATGCAGAGATATTTGTGGGAAGTCTATAACGCTTGAAACTTTCAGTTTGGTTAAGAGATGCATTACGGTGCCAAAACGGTGCCAAGAAATCATGCAAATAAAAATAAGACGGCTAAAACTAAAGAAAATATGCAGATTTTAGCCATAAAAAGCATAGAAAATATATCGAAAAACGCTATTCAGATAACGTGAAGGTGGACGTACTGTAGGATCAGGCCGTGTTGCTACTATCATCGAATAATCTTTGATTTCGTATCATAGAAACTTAAATACAAGCCGCAATTCCTCATTTTATGAGGAGTTGCGGTTTTCTTTTGTTAGGAAAAGATGGTCGAACATGAAGAAAAGCCCACTTCGAGATTTCTCTCAAAATGGGCTCGTGATACATATTTGATACACGTCAAAAAAACAAACAATTATCCGGTGTATCTGTGGTACGGACATTATATGTATTATTTCTAATCTTCAGTGTGCGGCCAATTAATCTTCCATTCAAAATACTCTTCTTTGGTAATTTTACCGGAGGCTAAGTCCTCTTTTTTCTTTTTCCAGGTATTCAGGAAATCATCCAATAAAGAATAATTAAAACCAACAGCAATATGTTTCTCGGTAGGGTCTTCAGGATTCGATACTTCGTAGAGGGGCATGTTGTAGTGCTCATCCAGTTCAAAGAGTGCATACATCACATCTTCTGCTGCATAGAGGGAAGGCTCGTAGATGGAGCGGTAATTACAGTCTAGGGCTTTTGCCAGCTCCTGTATCATCTCTTCCTTAGGGGTGCGGTTGCCGATTTCGTACTGACGGATTCGTACGTCGGATAAGCCAACAGCTTCGCCAAGCTGAGCTTGTGTCAGTTTACGGAAAGTTCTGATTCGTTTTATTCGTTCACCAATAGCCATCGTGTAACTCCTTCCAATTACATAGTAACAATATCGTTTCTGATAATACAATAACATAAATGTTACTGTATAGCAATAAAAAGTCTACAATTCAGGACAGAATACAGAGCCGGGTGTATGGGAAAGTATTTTTTATAAAAAGAAGTATTTTTTATAGGTGATAAAATTTTTTCGTTCATCTCTTGACAGAAACATATATGTTACCATATAATCAAAACACCAACAGTAACAATATAGTTACTAATTAGATAAAGGGAGGTGAGTGTCATGTGCAAGAGCGTACATAAGTTTTAGTGGAAAGGAGGAAGGAGTATGACGAATCGCTATTTATCTGCTAAGGAAGTTGCAGAACTTCTGGGAATTGCAGAATCAACCGCTTACGCAGTCATTCGTGGGTGGAATAAGGAACTGAAAGCACAGGGGTATTTTACCAAGGCAGGTTCCGTTCCAAGAGCCTACTTCGAAAAGAAGTGCTACGGATATGGCGAAGCGCAATAGATGAACTTTGATAACTAAATAAGCCATACCCGGAATAATGCCGGGTGTGGCGACTACAAGAAAGAGAGGTAATGAGTATGCCGGTTTATAAGGACGAGAAACGAAATACCTGGTTTTGTAAGTGCAACTATAAGGATTGGTTTGGAGACAGTAAGTCCAAGATGAAACGTGGATTTGCTACCAAGAAGGATGCCCAGCAGTGGGAACGTGATTTTTTACAGAAGCAGAGTGCCAGCATGGATATGAAGTTTGCTTCCTTTGTGGAAGTGTACTTTGAGGATAAGGCACCGAGACTGAAGGAGCGTTCCATAATGACGAAGCGGACACTATTTGAAACCAAGATCATTCCTTACTTTGGTGAAAAGCAGATGAATGAGATTACTGCGGTGGATATTATCAAGTGGCAGAATGCACTTCTGAATCAGGATTACAAGCCAACGTGTCTGAGGATGATACAAAATCAGATGACGGCGCTTTTTAATCACGCAGAGAAGTTCTATGATTTGAAGGACAATCCCTGCAAGAAGGTGGATAAAATGGGTCGTCCGAATGCTAAGGAGTTAAACTTCTGGACCAAGGATGAGTATGAACAGTTTATACAATGTTTTAGTTCGGATGAGGAGATGTATCGGATTATCTTTCAGATGTTATTCTGGCTTGGATGCCGGGTAGGGGAGCTGCTGGCACTTACCAGCCAGGATATTGATTTCGAAAACGGAACGGTGAACATCTCCAAGACTTATTACAGGAGGAATCAGACGGATTATATAACGCCACCGAAAACTGAGAGTTCTAATCGCAAAATTACTATTCCGAAGTTTCTGGCAGAGGAGATGAAGGATTTTGTGGACAGGCAATATGGATTGACACCGGAGGATCGCATCTTTCCTATCACGGACAGGGCAATTCAGAAGAAGATGAAACAGAAGACGGAGCAAGCGAAGCTAAAGCCTATCCGTGTGCATGACCTTCGCCATTCGCACATTGCTTTGTTAATAGAGAAAGGGATGCAACCGTTGGTAATCGCCCAGCGGGTGGGACATGATTCCGTGAATACTACCATGAATATCTACGGACACCTTTATCCGAATAAACAGAAGCAGGTGGCGGATTTGCTGAATGTGGAGGCTACCGGGGAACCGGAAAGCAATCTGGTGGATATGGCAACAGAGATGCGGTTTCGAAAGGCAGGTGGCTGGTCATGAGAATGGTAAGAGGATTTTACAACGAGCAGAATAATACAGTGAATGTCGTTCACTACGATACCAACTGCATTGTAAGTTTGGATTGTGGGAAGTGGGAGAGTGGTCTTCGGACCACTCCAAACTCCCAAGGACGGATGGATGCGCTGGCGATAGATGACCCGGTGGAGTATGTGAGGTTAATGCTTAGTGGGGAGATGCAGGTGTGGCTGGATGCGTTGGATGACTGTTCTGTATGGTGAGTCACAAAGTGGAGCACTTTTCAAAAAAGTACGTCACAAAGTGGCGTCATTTTTCAAAAAGGGAGACGAAAGTGACACACCTGTTGATAGAGGATTTCCCGTTGGTGTAGCATAAAAAATACTTCCCAGAGGGGCACCAACATACAGCTGTGAATACCGGCTGCTGGCAGTAGATTTTACCAAATACCGGTAGGAGCAGATGCATCCGTGGTCAAGCGACGGAACGCTTGCCCCGTTTGTGTTTGGGGTACCCCCAAACCAATAAGGGGACATTACTTTAGGGGAAGAGAAAGAGACGGGGAAACCCAAAGAAAGGAGGACATCGACATGAGCAGAGATTTCTTAAGGAAACTGTTGATTAAACTGAATACAGATAAGAAGAGAGGGATTTGATGACAGGCAAGAAAGAAAAGACCATAAGTGGTGCAATGTACAGCGCACCTAATCTGGAGCACAATCTTAGAACGCATATTCCACCCAACTCCGTAGAGGAGCGGCGGCATTTAAACTGGGTATATACCAAGGATTCAGAGATTACTCTGCAACAGGTATATGAGAAGTTATTTGCTAAGCCGTATAAAGAGTGGAGGGACAGGGAGATTAAGAAAGGGCGTGGAAAGAGATTTCCACCGACCTATTATGAGAAGATTGAGCAGGATAAACAGAAGCACCTTTGCTATGAGATTATCTGGCAGATAGGGGATATGCGGGACACGGGTTTCGTATATACGCCGGATGATGCGAATCGTGCGCAGGATTTGCTTGATGAATTTGCAAAGTATCTGTTGGAACTGCCGGAGGTATGTGTGGTAACCCAGAAGGAGCTGGATGATCCTAGCTGGAAGCCACCTTTTGATGCTGGTCTGATTGTTCACCACATGGTTTATCACGGGGATGAAAATTCTCCCCATATTCACATGACCTATATTCCGTATACAACTAACTCCTCAAAGGGAGCACCAATTCAGAATGCATTTGCACAGACTTTTAAGGACTTAGGTTATCCAACTACTATGAGGCAGGCGGTAACTGAGACTGGCGATTTGGTCTGGCAGAAGGATGAGGATGGAAACCTGAAACCACAGATGAAGCGTGACCGTTATGGTGGTGCCGATTGGGTGGAAACACAGAAAGCAGTGCTTCAGGATATGATGTTAAAGGAGTTTGGTTGGGAGCGTTTTTATAAAGGCTCCAATCCCAGAGGAAATCTTATCTTGTCGGACTATCGTAGAGAGAAAGCGGCGGAGATGGCAAAGGAAGAGGAACGGAAACTTGAGAATATTAAGGATAAGGTTGCAACCGGGCAGGCTACCATTCAGGCACAGGCTGAACAGATGGAGGCAATGCTGGAGTCTTTGGATAAGGGGGCAGAAGCAGAGAGGCAGCTGTCAATCAGAATCACGGATAAGCACTCTGAACTGGATGATGTACTGCGGAACCTGGCAGATAAAAGTACCGAGCTGGATGAAGTGAAGCAGGACCTGACGGATAAAAAGAGTGAGGTTCGGGAGCAGGAGCAGAAGCTGTCACTTATCAAGGAGGATGCGGATGAGACGATTCAGAAAGCAAAGTTTGCAGAAGAGCTTATCGATTACTTCAGGAATACTAATTTCGGTGACCGGGAGAAAGCATACTTTGAAAAGATGCTGGACCTTAAATACGAGAATGAGTGCTTGAAGCAAGAGAATCAGGAGCTGAAAGCTGAGAACCGGAGTTTGAGGGCAAAGCTTGAAAAGGCATATGATTTCATGAGGCGGTTTACCATCAATGGGATGAATATGCTGGAGCACTTCCTGCGAAGTATCGGTGAGTGGGTACAGCAGAAGGTGGCAGGGATGAGTAGGTAGAAATAGAACGGGAAGGGGTGCGAAAGCACCTCTTCTTCTTTTGTAAAAAAGCATGTTGGAAACGTGTGTCGGAAAAATGTGTCTTGTGTTGGTGTTTCCGACATAGATTTAGAAAGTATGTTGGTATTTCCAACATAGTAGTGAAAAGGGTAAACGCTCCATAGTAGGTACCTACCTGTGAAGGATAAGATAAAGAGATTGGTGGAGAATGATATAAGGGCATCGCAGAGTATAGCGTAGGTAAAAAAGTATATATCAAAAGTATATATGAAGAATATATAAAACTTGAATTATACACATAATAGATGTATAATATAAGTATATCATGTGTATAGAAAGTGAGGCTGTTATGAGACAAAGAATAAATATATCACTTGAACCAGCAACAGCAGAAAGACTAAAAGAACTGGCAGAAAGCTCGCATATGAATGTATCGCAATGGATTACGCAAGCTGTTTGGAAAGATGACGATAAATACAAAAAACAAAAAAGGACGGTAAAAAAGAATGGATAGGACGGCGATTATTAACACAATAGGCATTGATTATCACACTCCTAACATTGAAGGCGGAGAATACAGTTATGTGCAAGAAGCAGGTTCAAAAGAGAGTCTTATTAGGGCACTCGGCCGAACACCCGAACATTTTAAGTTAGATATAAGATTTGAAAGAGAAGATGTTGTTGTTTTGGTTGAAACAAAACAGATTTTTATTGAAAAGGATGAATTACAGCTTGCTGAATATTTACAGGAAGAAAGAGCATTGCATTATGGTAAGAAGATCATAGCGATTCTTGCAAATACTAAAAATGACAAGATTAGGGTTTGGAAATCGGTTATTGATGACAAACACCTTTTGGAAGGTGAGACTGTTATGGATACCATGGAACATTATGTTTCTTTGTTTGATGCGAACAAACAGAATGATAGAGAGAAAGTTCTTAAAAATACATATGCACTTAATGAGTTGTTACACAAAAAAGATATTAAGGAATCTTTAAGAAGTCAGTTTGTTGGAACATTATTATTACACATTAAAGACTTAGTTAAGAAAATTGGTGCCACAAAAATTGATGATGAATTAAAAGATAAAATCAACGCATTATTTGAATTGAAATCTGAAAAAGAGATTCGGGCAGGTATCGAGAATACTCTTACTGAGTTATTAGATGGTTCTGATAACAAGACGAAAAAAATTGAATTGTTACAGCGTAATGTTTTGACTGACCAGAAAGTTAGAGCATTAAAGAAGACTGATTGGATTGAAATTATCGATTGTATCTTGCTGGATATTTATAGATATATTGATACTGATAGTTCAGAAGGTCAGGACATTTTGAATTTGTTTTTTATTGCATTTAATAAGTATACTGGCAAGGCTGATAAGAATCAGGCTTTCACGCCAGACCATATTACAGAATTTATGTGTAGACTTACCGAAGTAGACCATACGAAGCGTGTGCTCGATGGTACTTGTGGTAGTGCATCCTTTTTGGTTCAAGCGATGGTTAAGGAACTTGCTGATTGTCGGAAAGGTCATACTGAGGCGGAAGGAAAAGCGCTTCAAAAGAAAGTCAAAGAAGAAAATATTTTTGGTATTGAAATTGAAGAAAAAGCGTTTGGATTATCGGTTACTAATATGTTGATTCATGGTGATGGCAATTCAAATATTAAGTTGGGTAGTTGCTTTGACCATAAGGCGTTTATTGCAACGGCTGACCCACATATTATTCTGATGAATCCGCCTTATAATGCAAAGCCAATCGGAATACCAAATAGCTATAAGGATTCTTGGACAGCTGAACAGAAGAAAGGAACAGCAGACCCGACAAAGGGCTTGGTGTTTGTCAGATATTTTAGTGATGTAATAAAGAGTCTTAACGATAAAAGAAAAGCAAATGGTGAGGAAATAAAGACTGTTAAACTTGCAGTTCTTTTGCCGTTGGCTTGTGCTATCGGAACGGGTAAGCAGATTACTAATGAAAAGCGGCTTTTGTTAGAGAATAATACATTAGAAGCGGTATTTTCTTTACCAGCTGAAATGTTCTATCCTGGTGCATCGGTATGTGCTTGCTGTATGTTGTTTACTCTCGGTCAGCCACATATTAAGCCGGACGGAACTACAAGAAGCACATTCTTTGGTTACTGCAAGGATGATGGATTTATTAAGAAGAAAAACCTTGGTAGAGTAGAGCAGTTTGATGAAGAAGGAAATTCAAAATGGAAGGCTATCGAGGATGAATGGTTAGACCTATTTGAAAGAAAAGCTAGAGAAGATGGCAAGTCGGCAGTAGAAAAAGTTAACGGTGATGATGAATGGCTTTGTGAAGCATATATGAAGACTGATTATACAAAACTCACTGCGGCGGATTTTCAGAGAACGCTTAATAATTATCTTTCGTATCTTGTAAAGGAAGGCAATGTTTATGAATCATCTGATTCGTGCGTTGATGGTGATGAATGATGGAACTCGATGTACAAGACTGGAAAGTATTTATTGTTGAGGAACTATTTGATTCAATATATAAAGCAAAAGCACATACAAAAGAAGAAGTGAGAGAGACAGAACATGGATTGCATTTTGTATCTCGTACCGATGTAAATAATGGTGTTGACATATCTGTGGAATACGATGATTATGAAGGCATAGAAAAAAAGAATTGTATAACAATAGGTGATACAACGGCTACTTGTTACTATCAAAATGAAGATTTTATTGCAGGTGACCATATGGTTGTTTTAAGGGCAAAGTGGATGAATGAGCGTAGAGGCTTATTTATTCGAACATTGTTTGCGATGGAATGCCCAAGGTATAGCTATGGGCGTGCATATAGAATGGAACTGATTAAGACAACTAAAATGATGCTACCAGTTCAATACAATTCAGATGGCACACCAGTGATAGATGCAAACAAGACTTATTCTGATGATGGATATATCCCTGATTGGCAATTTGTGGAAGATTATATTAACTCACTTCATAGTGAACCAATAACGACAAAAGTCAGTGGCAAAAGTATTCTAAATTTGGAGACTGATAAATGGGAAGAATTTCAAGTGTCAGATATTTTTGATGTGAAATATGGTATTAATATGGAGTTAAATACTTGTGATGAAACGACTTCGTATGACCCTGAAGGTGTAGCATTTGTAGCAAGAACTTCAGAAAATAACGGAGTGTCAGCATATGTAAAGAGAATTGCGGGGAAAGAACCACAACCTGAAGGAACAATTACAGTCGCAGGTGGTGGTAGTGTTCTTTCGACATTTGTTCAAAAAAGACCATTTTACAGTGGCAGGGATTTGTATTTATTGCTTCCGAAAACAGAAATTAGTCTTAATATGAAGATGTTTATAGTTACTGTTTTGTATGCAAATCAATATAGATATTCATATGGAAGGCAGGCAAATAAGACACTTCCATATTTACTTCTTAAGCTTCCTATTCAACGTGATGATAATGGAAGTCCAGTTATTGATTCAGGTAAAAAATATTCTGATAAGGGATACATTCCTGATTGGCAATTTATGGAAGATTATATTAAGCTATTGCCGTATAGTGATAGATTGATATGATGTAAAAGATAGTTATTGCGAAAAATGACAGCGTTTCTATCACAGCAACTGGCTGTGAAAAAATATGTCGTTATTAAGATATGGTCAGTATGGACAAGTTGGTGTGGATGTAGTTTGGAGAGAGAAGGAAACGCAGAAAGCTTAACAGATAACAGGAAAAATATCGGCAACTTTATGGTATTATATACAAATATTGGTAAAGGCAGATGTGTTTGAGGCAATGTAAATAGAAAATTTATGTCGTATAAGAGGAGGTGTTATATGTACCAACAAATCGACCAAGTAAAAACCGGTATAAAACTGAAAATGCTACTGAAGGCAGCAGGTTATGATGTGAAGTACATTCAGGAGTATCTCTATCTGTCCTGCCCGCAATCCATATACCGCTGGTTTAAAGGTAAAGTGCTTCCTTCAGTGGAACATTTATGTGCGTTGAGCAAACTGCTGAATGTACATATGGAAGACTTGCTGGTGTTGCAGGGAGAATCTGTTATCTACAGTATGATTGACTTGTTAGATGACTCTACTACAAAGCGACTACTGACCTATGCAAAGTATCTTCAGAAGGTGGCATAAGCCTATTGGAATATCTGTCCAATGACAAATTGAATAGTATAAATTATCCTCTTATTAAGCCTGAGTGACAGGTGACGATAGGAGGGTTTTTATGCAGAAAAATAAGTGTGTTTATGAAGTGCCGCTGACGAAGCAGGAGTTTGTAGATATTCTTAACAGGCTCCGGGAAGCAACAGAACTGGTGGACAAGGTGGAGGAGCTGTTTCGTAACAGCAGGGAGAATCTGGAATGTGATTTTTGTAATGGTGCCGGATTACAGATATCTCATGAAGGTATTGTTGTAAAACTCATGGAAAGATTGATGCGAGATAATGCCGGGAACATCTCGTATTTTATCTATGAATTAGATTATGGAAAAACGTATCAGGAAGGATGCATTTTTGATCAAAGCGGTAATATTGATATCAGTACATCGGAGAAATTGTATGATTATCTATTGAAAGAATACAACTTGAAAAATGGAAGTGACAATAACGCAGAAGAATGAGGTGATAATAATGTTACAGATAAAAGAAGCGGAGTAGAATGGTCATGGGAACTAATTACTATTTTATGAGCAAGAATAAAGAGTTGATGCTGACTTATTTTGCCGGGAAAACGGAATGCGGCGTACTTGATGAGGAGTATTCCATTGTAGATGATCCTTTTCTTGGATACCGGTGCCACCTGAATAAACTAAGCTATGGATGGCGACCGTTGTTTCAGAAATATAAAGCTTTTGATAGTTTTCGAAAGCTGGAGGAATTTTATCGGGAACATCAGGCCGATTTGGAGATTTATGATGAATACAGGAAACAGTACTCATGGGAAGAATATTTTGAGACAGTTTACGAACATAGCCGACGTAGCACCGAACCTGTGAAGTGGGTATATGAAGTAGATCCTATGTTTTCGAGCAAAGAACCTAGCCTGCACACCGTTAGTTGCGGTGAAGACGAAGCAGAGCTCTATGTACCATTTAATCATATGGAGTATGAAGAAACGTTGAACAAAGCAAGATCTAAATTCTGTGTATACGAACGAAAGTATGGGGAAGAAAAGTATTGGAATGATCCGGATTATCTGTTTGATTGGACGGATGGGGAGTTTATGTAGAGAGAATAATATGCTGTTGACATTCGATGGGAATTGCCATTAAAATTATCGTTGTGAAGGTTACTGTTAAAGGAGTATGGTGTCAATGCAAAAGAAACCTAAAAGTATTAATGCGTTAATGGCATATATGCGAGATGTAAAAGGAATAAATATTTCTGGAAGTGGTGATAAGAAAAAACTTAGATATATGGGTTATTTCCATGGATATAAGGGGTATCGTTATCATAATAACCCGGCGAATACATATGCGTTCAATTCCTTTGATGAAGTGCAGGCAATCTATGATTTTGATATGGCGATTAAGACAATGTTCTATCCGGAAATAATGTTTTTGGAAACTACATTTAAAAATTATGTTTTAGAAGTCATTTTGGAAGAGGCTAAAAGTAAAAGATTTGCAGATATTTATGCTAAAGTATTAACGGATTACAAAGCATATCCGATAGGTAGTAATGAATATAAAAAAGCAATTAATAAGAGAATGAATCTTAGAAATAAAGTATATAGTCTTATTTCCAGAGATTACGGTAAGCGTTTTATAGTGAATCATTATTATGACAAAGATCAGCCGCTACCTATATGGGCAATATTTGAATTGATAAGTCTTGGCGAATTTGGCACACTGGTAGATTGCTTAGAACTCAATACCGCCAAAAAAGTCTCTAAAAGTGTGGGAATAAAGGTTACTTATGACCGAGATGGAAAACTATTACCATTGATAGTTTATGCATTAAAAGATTTAAGAAATGCGGTTGCACATAATAATACGATTTTCGATACTCGATTTAAAACAAGTAAAGTTAATTTAAGAATTGCTAAGTGTATAAGTGCAGAAACCGGAATTAATAATATCACATTTGAGTCTATAGTTGATTACGTGATCCTTATAAGCTTTATGATGAAACTATTGGAGTGCCCAAAGAAGAAAATTTTGGCGTTTATTCGATTATTTGAGAAAAATTGTGAAGACCTTAGAGGAAAGGTTTCTACATCTATCTTTAACACTATAGTTTATACAGATACCAGAAACAAGTTAAATTTATTAAAAAAATATTTGTAGAAAATTCAAAGGTTCTATTGCATAAAAGCCATTAATATGGCATAATATATTACAGAATTGCGGCGGACGTCTGCGGACTATGCCTAAGGGAGTTGGATGCGTCCGGCTTCCTTTTTTCATGTCAATATTTGAGTGAAGCGTACTCTGATACTTGAAAATATGTATCACGCCCCCTAAAATGTGTATCACAACCCGGATTTTGTCAAAAATCCCAATTTACATCCATTTTCGCCCATGCTATATTACTACTTAGGTGGACGAAAAGTAGCAGAAATCCGTGATACGAATCTGCAACATTTCCCCCGGGAAAAGATAAAATAATAGGTAAAATACCCATAAAATGAGTCAAAAAATGGCAAAAACCGTAACAAATAAGTTTCTAAATACGACCAAATCAGACCGTGAGGGTGGACGTACTGTAGGTTCAGGCCGTGTTGCTACAATCATCGAGTAATCTCTGATTATCTGTAGAATAATAAAGTATATCATTAGGGAAAGTGCTTGCACTTTCCCTGATTTTTTTATTAACAGAAATTGCGCTGGTAAAATATATCACTCTGTGTTATAATTCATTAGGAAAGTATCAGATTCAGAGCCAATAAATGAGCAGCTGATGAGGTAAACATCGCTGCTCTGAATATGATTCTTTCTAATTGTACCAAGCCGAGGACGGGTAGCCGTAACGTATATGGGGATTGTATCTTTTCTCTGGTGCCTAAAAGTAGATTTTTAACCATTCAGTACTCCTGAAAAGAACGCTGCGTACATGTTGGAGCTGTTTTCGGGCATGCTTCGCAGACCTTCCGTAGGGAGGTCTGAAAAAGAAAGTATGAAAGTATCCGGAAGCTAACAGCGCAGTACGTATGTCCTTCCGGCGGGGCGCATGCTGTGACCGCCACAGGCAGGGCAGACACAGATGTCAACATTCCAGACTGACTTTAAGAGTTCTGGTATGGACATTCCCGTATAGCGCTGGCGAAATCTCTGATGACCCTGAAGCCGGAAGATCAGTTCCAGGTTTTCAGATTTCATGCGGTTGCTCAGAAAACCGTAGTAGCGGATTTTTTGAAAACCCTGCGGCAGTACATGCATGAGAAAGCGGCGGATAAATTCCTGATGGTCAAGAGTGATCTCCCGTGAGGGTTCATCCTGTTTCCGGCCACGGGCACGGAAAGTCACATCCGATTCTGTTACGGAAAGGATCCTGCTGTTGGAGATGGCAACTTTATGGGTGTAACGGCCAAGGTATTCAAGGGCATTACCAAAACCATTAAAGGTCTCTTTGACATAAGGGCACCAGTCTTTTTCATAAAGCCGGTTCCTGAATTCATTCCATGAATAACTATTGCGGAGCTCCCCGCAGGAGGATGAAAAGCAGAGCTGTCCGTTCCGGTAAAGCTGTTCCAGATGGAACAGGAACTTTCCCTTGAACTTGTCACGGAGAACAAAAACCGGAATAAAAAAATGATCTTTTGATCTTCGGATCTGTCCGGCAGGTGTCAGACCGCCGCCGGAGATGATACAGTGCATGTGCACGTGATAGTCAAGCTCCTGATTCCAGGTGTGGAGTACCTGAATGATGCCCGGCGTGGCACCAAGAAACTTTTTGTCTGCGGAAAGTTCCAGAAGCGTCCGGGCACAGCATTTGTGGAAAAGGCTGTAAAGTAACTTCTGGTTGCAGTAAAGAAGCGCGTTGAGTTCATGGGGAAGCGTGAAAACGACATGAAAATACGGTGTGTCAATGACTTCCGAGCGCCGTTTGTCCACCCAGATCTCTTTTTTGACAGCCTGGCAGTTCGGGCAGTTGCGGTTACGGCAGGAATTGTTGTGTATCTGCGTATGACCGCAATCCTCACAGATGCTTAAGTTGCAGCCGAGCCTCCCTGTTTTGCAGTCAAGGATGGCATGGGAAGCCCTGCGCTGGACATCTGACTGGAACTGGCCGGAAGAATCATAATCATCATAGGAATAATCCCATATCTGACGTATGTGAAAATCATTCATGGCAGCCACCTCCCATGAGGTCAAAAGGGCTTTGGACAGACCGGCATACCGGATCAGAAAGCTGTATGTAGATGGCGGTGGAACTCAGGGATTTATGTCCAAGCAGAGATTTGATGGCAAACAGATCAGTGCCGTTTTCATAAAGGTGTGTGGCAAAGGCATGACGGAATGTATGTGCAGTGATCCTGTGTTCCCAGCCAAGCTGTTTTTCATGGGCTCTGATATAAGAAGATAGGTACTGGCTGCTGACAGGGACACTGCCGTCCTTGACAAATGTGGCATGGGAAGGGAACAGCCAGTCTGTCGGTTTGCCGCAGGCGAACCAGTATTCGGTGAGGATGTCAAGCGCCTGACTGGAAAGAATGGCATAACGGTCAGACCTGGATTTTGAACTGCGCACATGGATACGCATGTTTTTCCTGCTGATATCGGAGTATTTCAGATGGCGCACTTCACCGGAGCGCAGACCGGAGGAATACATGAGTGCAATGATTGCTTTGAATTTCAGGTCGCTGATGGAAGAGATAAAAGCCCAGACTTCCTCCTTAGAAGGAACATATGGAAGAATACTGTCAAACCTGCGCATGGGAAGCTGTGTTGGATCCCAGGGCCTGTGCAGAACATAGAGCGTAAAGAACCTGAGCTGGGAGATGCAGGCATTGATGGTTCTGTCAGATAAACCTTTCTGAGCCTGAAGCCAGCGGATGAAATCGCGCAGTTCATCCCAGGAAACATCTTCGGGTGATTTACGAAGGACAGAATCAAGATAACCAAGATAAACTTTAATATAGGTCGAATAAGATCTGATAGTATGGTCGGTGAGACCGCGAAGGGAGATCATCTCCCTGTAAATCTGTAAATAATCCATGAAAAACCTCCTGAAAGTGTAATAAAGGCAGTAAAGAAAGTCAGACAATACACTTTTGGAGGTGCTCTGGATAAAAAATAAAATATGTAGTTGTTGAGTTCAATAATCCATGATAAACTAAGCATAGCAGTTCTTGTATGTATGTGATTGTGAGTTAGGGGTAATTCAACAATACAACATATATACAAAAACTGCTATTTTTATAAAAAAAAGTAGTGGTTTCATGTACTTAGGGCTAGCCGCCGCGCTAGCGGCTTGGTACAATGTCGAAAAACTGCGAAGCGCATCAGGAAGGAAGCAAAACGTGAAGCATCTGGACGCAATCAATGAAACATCTTATTTATCTGTACCCAATGCACCCGCATATCGCAAGATCATGCGGCTTTTTTATCGTGAATACGAAAAGATGCATTTTCAGATGTACAAGGAAGACATTTTTGCACTGCTGAAAGGGGATGAGGAGTTTTTTGATTACACGATGAACCAGATGGAGCAGGATCTGGATGCGTTGGTCAAGTGGAAAAATCTGACCCCGATTCAGGATCCAGGCAAAGTGTATACAATTGCAGATTATAAAAATAAACAGTATCGGTATACGATGTCTGAGTACGCGGTGGAAATCGAGCGTCTGACAGTGCGTCTGGAAAATGTATTTCTGGAGTCGGGCAATCTTTCCACCAATTTTTTTGTGCGATTGGAGAAAAGTCTTGAGGATGCACAGAACATGGAGCATGTGAGCCTGAAAGAGGTCAATGAGTGGTGGAGTATGCTGCAGGAGGACTTTAAGAGGTTGAACCAGAACTATCAGGACTATCTGCGTGATTTCTATTCCGGCAAGACGGATCACCTGATGAAATCCGTAGAGTTTGTGCTGCATAAGGATAAATTTATCAAATATTTGAACGAATTTGTGCAGGAGCTGCAGCACCATTCCAGACGGATCGAACAGATCCTGGCGCCTCAGATCCCATTGATGGAGAGCAGCGTGCTGGAGCGCGTGGTACAGAGTGAGCTGGATATTCCCCATGCACTTTTGGAGATCAATGGAAATGCAGAACCGAGTATCCGGGAAAATGTGCTGGGAAAATGGGAATCCCTGAAAAACTGGTTTATCGATTCCGAGGGGCATGAATGTGAGTGCAAAAAGGTGCTGAAGATCACCAATGACATCATCCGCAGTCTGATCCAGAATGCAGCGTTGATCGTCCAGATTCAGAACTGGGGCATCAGCAGAAAGGATGACTACCGGAAATTTCTGGAGTTGTTTTTAAGATGTGAGGATCTGGAGGAGGCGCACTGCCTGTCGGCACATGTGTTTGGCGTGCAGAAAATCGAGCACTTCAAGGTCAATGAGCCCCGCGAGGAGGAAAACATCAACCGCAGCATTTATGAGGAAGCTCCGGCAGAATTTTTGTTAAAGCCCCACACGCGCGGATATAAGGAGAAAAAAGACCGGCGCGGTTTTGCAGATAAATCTTTGGAAAAAATGATGGAGCGGGAGCGGTATCTGCGTGAAGTGAAGAATCAGCAGGACATTGTGATGCGTTATATCAAAGACAACAAGGTTGATTTTTCGCAGATCGACGAGGTCATCTCTGAGGATACAAGAAATACATTTTTGCAATGGATCACGCAGGCAAATATGAACTCACAGAAAAAGGGCAGAACCGAGTATGGGCAGGAATATCGTCTTGTGCAGAAAAAGGGAAGCTGTGTACTGAAATGTGAGGACGGAGATCTGACTATGCCTGCGTATGTGCTGGAATTTTGCGATAAATAAAAAGCAATATCCCTTTCGAACAGGCTGAAGCACCGGATGTGTAAGCTGTGATAATATGAATATGACGGAGAGAAAAGGTGAACGAAGTACGAACACTGATCGAGCAATTCTGGATCTGTAAGGATAACGAGAAAGAGACTTATTATAAGGTAAAAAGAGACATTCCGAATTTTCAGCGCTTTGTGCGGGAGCAGCTGGGCTGGAAGCTGATCCATACGGAAAATCTGCTGAAGCTGGAAAAACGTCCGGCGCACGCAGAGCCTTTTATGGGAATCCAGGAGTTCTCAGATATCCGCGATTATTGCATTTTATGCGTGGTACTGATGTATCTGGAGGACAAGGAAGAACAGGAACAGTTTCTGCTGTCAGAGCTGATCGACTACGTGGAGACCCAGTTAAAAGCATATATGCAGATCGACTGGACCTCCTTTACACAGCGCAAATCGCTGGTGCGTGTGCTCTTATATATGGAAAAACTCCAAATGCTGCGTGTCTATGAGGGCAGCAGCGAGGCCTTCGGCATCGAGGCAGGGCAGGAAGTGTTGTACGAAAATACCGGCTATTCTAAATACTATGCCACAAGCTTTCCGACGGACATCACAAATTACGAATCCTGGAATGATTTTGAAGCGAGCGATTTCGAGGAATTACAGGAGCAGCGGGGCAGCGCGCGTATCAACCGCGTGTACCGCCAGCTGGTAGTCTGTCCATCCTACTACTGGGAGAGCAACGATGACGGAGATGCTTATTATTTGAAAAATCAGCGTCAGTGGGTATCAAAGTACTTGGAAGAAAATGTAGGTGGCATGCTGGAGATCCATAAAAACAGCGCATTTCTCATGCTGGAGGAGAGTGACTGCTACGGTGCAGTCCATCCGCGGGATGCACAGCTGCCGGAAGTGGTGCTTCTGGTCTGCGCCGAAATCCGTCAACAACTAGATAAAGGAAAGCTGGAAAAGCAGGAAAATGAATGTATCGTTCTGCCGCGTGAGACATTTGCGGAGCTGGTCATGGACTGCAGAAATCAGTGGGAGCGCGCGTGGAGCAAGGAATACCGGGAGATGGACAGCGAGAAAATGCTGGAAAATGTAACAGAATATATGAGAAACTGGATGATGCTGCGGGAAGAAGGCGAACAGGTCATCCTTCTGCCGGCTGTGGGCAGACTGGCGGGTATGTACCCGGAGGATTTTCAGGGAGGTGAGAAGCAGTGAGTGACCGTTTTCAAATGAATCGTATCGGGTTTGTGAACTTCTGGTTGTATGATGAGGAGGATTTTGAGTTTTCGGACGGAAAACTGCTTCTTCGCGGGCAGAATGGTTCCGGAAAATCCATCACGACCCAGAGCTTTATTCCATTTGTACTGGACGGGGACCGCACGCCCAGCCGTCTGGATCCCTTTGGCTCCAGTGACCGGCGTATGGAATATTATTTTCTGGGCGAGGAGGGTAAGGACGAAGCCACCGGCTATCTGTTTTTGGAATTTAAAAGAGAGCATTCGCATGAATACCGCACGATCGGTATCGGTCAGCGTGCAAAACGCGGAAAACCCATGGATTTCTGGGGTTTTATCATACTGGACGGGCGACGGATCGGCTATGACCTGTGGCTGTATAAGGAGGTCGGCAGCAACAAGATACCGCTTGATAAGCGGGAACTGAGAGCCGAGCTGGGCGAGGATAATATCTTTACAGACAGCCAGAGTGAGTATAAAAAGGCGGTCAATCACCACCTGTTTGGCTTCCGCAAAGCAGAACAGTACGAGCAGTTTATCAGACTGCTTGTGAAGGTGCGCGCGCCGAAGCTGTCCAAGGAGTTTAAGCCCACGAAAGTGTATGAGATCTTAAACGACTCCCTGCAGACGCTGACAGATGAGGATCTGCGTGCCATGGTAGATGCCATGGAAAAGATGGATGAGATACAGGACAGTCTGGAAATGCTGGGACGCGCATTTTCCGATGTCAAGATCATTCGAAACGAATATACGCGCTATAACCAGTACATGCTGGCGAAAAAGGCCCAGGGCTATCTGAGTAAAAAGCAGGAAGTCGAACGCGCCAGACAGCAGCTGGAAGAACAGGAAGCACGCATTCGCGACATGGAACAGGAACAGCAGGAAAAGACGGAGAAGCTGACGGGGATCAATGAGCGAAAAGCACTGGCAGAAACCGAGCGAAACGGTCTGATGGATACCGATATGGAGGAGATCGATCACAAGCTGGAGCTGGCGCGGGGTGGAAAAGAAGTCGCAGAGGAACTGGAACAGAGATGGATCGAGAAGGCAGAAGCCGCCCGGGAGAAGATTTTGCAGCAGGAAAACCAGCTGCGTGAGTTGAATGGAAATCTGGAATTATATACGGAAGAGTTAGCAGAACAAAAGCAGGAGCTGGTCGAGGCACAGGAAACGCTGCAGTGGGAGGCACATGTGCAGGCCATGAACCTGCTGGGGCTGGAGCAGTATGAGGGAACGGATGACATCGCAAAACAGTTGAGCGCCTACAAGGTTCAGATCGAAAACTGCCGGAAGACGATCCGTCGGTATGAAGAGACGGCAAAGGCGTATGATGAGGCTGCGAGCCGTCTGGATGCTTTGAACCGGAAAAAAACAGAACTGGAACAGAGGACAGAAGAAGCGGAGAGGCAGACCACAGAGCAGAAAGACTGCTGGATCAAGGCTCTGTATGATGCAAAAGATCAGGCAGAGGTATGGCATCCCTCCGAGGATGTTTTGCTGAAAGCAGAGCAGAAAGTCAGTGACTATGAGGATGTGTCAGATGCAGGGGCTGTGCGTGAACTGCTCCGCACAGATTATGAAGGGCAGCGTCAGGCACTGGGGGATGCAATCTATAAAAAGGAGCGCGAAAAAGAGCAGATCTCCGGTCAGCTTGCGGAAGCAGAGGCACAGCTGGCACAGGTGCAGGCACAGGAAGAACTGGAACCGGCGCGGGATCCCTACGCGGAGGAGAGCAGAAAAGCGCTGGCAGCGCTGGGAATCACTGCATTGCCGTTTTATAAGACCGTAGAGTTTTCGGAGAAGCTGGATGATCCGGCATGCGCCGCGCTGGAAGCCCAGCTGGAGAAAGCAGGTATTTTGGATGCACTTGTTGTTGCGCCGAAGGATCTGGAAAGAGTCAGAAAGGAATGCCCGGAGTTTGCAGATGCTGTCATCAACGTGACGAAGCCCGGAACATCCGGTTTTGCGGGACTGACGGTCAGCGAGGAACTGGAGGGGCAGCTGCGCACCGGTGTGCAGTGTATCCTGAGTAATCTGTATGTATCTCAGCCTCTGAAAGACGGTAGCCGATCGGGAGCGAGTGGAATAGAAGGAGAAAATGACAGCCATGCGGGCGCAGATCGTACAGGCGGCGCAGCGGGCGGCGGATATCCGGGTGCGGACAGCGGGCAAGGCGGTATCTATCTAGGTGCGGACGGCTGGTTTACACATGGCATGCTGAGCGGACGCGCGAAAAAGGACGGCGATGCAGAGTACGTCGGTCAGTTGGCGCGCAGACGCAAAAAAGAGCAGAAGATCCGACAATTGCAGGAGCTGATCTCAGAACTGAAAGAGCAGCTGGCAGAAGCATCAGATGAGATAACCGGACTTCGCGGGCAAATGGAGCAGCTGGAGCGTGAATATGGCAGTGTGCCTGATTTTGCAGAGATCGACCGGGCGTTGGCAAAGATCAGAGCCTGCACGCTGGAGCTGCAGATGATGGAGCAGGAATTTACCCGTGCTTCCGAGCAGGAGCAAAGGGCTGCACAGGAAAAAAACCAGGCATATCAGGTCATGCTGCAGAGTTGTAAGCCATTTCCTTACGGACGCACCGAGCAGGAGTATGACGAGGTACTCACGTGCATCGAGGAATATCGCAGCCTCTGGCAGGAATGCAGAGAGGTGCTGTTTCGGCTTGCATCGGAGCGCAGCAGACGCAGCGCCTTGCAGGAGCGTATCGAACAGGAGGAGCAGGCGATGGATGACGCGCTGGTGGAAAAGCGCCGCTACAGCACATCCATCAAGGAATATGATATCCAGATCCGTCAGTATGAGGAATACTTAAACCGCCCGGAAAATATCGAAAAGGCAAGACGGCTGCAGGAACTGCGGGAAGAACTGGAAACACTTGAAAAAGAGTATATCACGTTGCGAGAGACGTTGATCCGTCTGGATGAAAAGCTGCAGGCGTTGCGCGTGACTGCGCCCGGGCAAAAGGCACATTTACAGGAAATGATCGCTGAGGAGAGCTGTCTGCGCAGCTATTTTGAAGAAGAGCTGGCGCTTGGACTTGTGTTTGAGCGCGAGGGGCGGGCACTTGCTGACTGCGCAAAAGAGGCGCTGACGGTACTCCGTGACAGCGACAAGAATCGTGAATTGACCGACCTGTTCAACTCACTCTATCAGGTGTACCAGAAGCACAATGGCAGTCTGACCAGCTATGGCACTTCACTGGAGGAATGCTTCGGTGAAGTGGATGAGGTGCTCATGAAGGATGGCAGTGCTCACGCACTTCGCCAGCGTATGCGCATTGTTTCCGTGTGGAACGGAAAAAAAGTATATCTGGAAGAATTTTACCGGATCTTAAAGAATGCCATTGACGAGACGGAACTGCTGATCCAGCAGAAAGACCGTGAATTATTTGAAGACATCCTTTCCCAGACCATCAGCCAGCAGCTGACAGACCGGATCGCGGAGAGCCGTAAGTGGGTGTCTGACATGTCAAAGCTCATGAAGGAGATGGACACCTCCATGGGACTGACATTTTCACTGGACTGGAAGCCACGCACGGCAGATAACGATGCAGAGATCGATACCGCAGAACTGGAACAGATCCTGTTACGAGACCGGGATTTGCTGACAATGGAAGATATCGAAAAAGTCGCAGCGCATTTTCGAAGCAAGATCCGCATGGAAAAGAGAAAGCTGGAAGAGGCCGGTGGCATGATCAACTATATGGAGTTGGTTCGTGAAGCCTTGGATTACCGGAGATGGTTCGAATTCCAGATGTATTTCAGACGCGGGGCAGAAACGAGAAAACCGCTGACGAATGCAGCGTTTAACCGCTTCAGCGGCGGTGAAAAGGCGATGGCGATGTATGTGCCGCTCTTTGCAGCGGTCAACGCCCAGTACAAAAAAGCAGACTACGCAGATCATCCACGCATGATCGCTCTGGATGAGGCCTTCGCAGGCGTGGACGACAAGAACATCAGCAGTATGTTTGAGCTGGTGGAGAAACTTGATTTTGATTACATCATGAACTCCCAGGCGCTGTGGGGCTGCTTTGAGACGGTCAAGGGACTTCGGATCGCAGAATTACGCCGACCGATGAATTCTCAGGTGGTCACTGTCATCCGGTTTACATGGAACGGACATGAAAGGATGTTAGATGTGTAATAATACAGAATGCGCAGCATATTTCAGAGGACAGAGCGCATATGACAGATGCTTTCTGGAACTGCGAAAAAAGTGGCGCTCCTACGGAAAGACAGCAGGGCGGATTACTTTAAAAAATGCGACCGACGAAGAACGCCGTGCCATCGGAGGCATAGTCGGGAAAACCTTTTTCGGGGATCAGATCAGCTTTGCTTTTGCAGAATTTGAGGCAGGATTGCAAAAGACCCGGTTTGCGCCGGTGCATATGCGAGAACTGCTGGAATGCTATTTTGGCGAGACGATGGACACCAACCAGGAACAGCGAGAAAGAGAGCAGCAGCAAAAGCAGATATTTTTGGAAGGCTTGTATCAGCACTTTTCCAGAGAGCACAGCGATGCCCCCATCGCCTGCCAGTGGATGCATGCGGTGACAGATCAGGGCAAATACGGCTATCAGCTGATCATCCGTGAATATGCAAAGGATGATGAGCAGGCAGCAGTGCTCGTCAAACGTATCGGGCTGTCACTGGCAAAGCTGCAGATCCGACAGATGGAACTGCTCACGCAGCGGGGAGAAACAGAGACCGAGCGTCCGCTGGCAGTTTTTGCGGCAGAGATATCCGGAAATCCGCATTATTTTGACCGGGGAACGATCGCCGGGCAGCTGCTTCTTCATGCACTCTGTTTTTGGCAGGATCGGGAACTGCCGAAGACGGCTCACGAGTGGCGCGAGACGTTGCTGGATGTAGGGCTTGTGCCGGATAACATATCCAGCATGGTGCATGCGTATGGACTGCGGCTGCTGACGGGTACCGGTGTTCATCCGGCATACGATGCATTTTGCAGGCTGAGAGAGCCTTTTGTCATTACGTTGGAAAATATGAAGGACATTACCGGAGTTTCCGTATACGGAGCAAGGGTGTTTATCGTTGAAAACGAGATGGTGTTCAGCTATCTTTTAGAGTATGCGAAGGGGAATGACGTGACGCTCCTGTGCACGTCTGGACAGCTGCGCTCTGTGGCGCTGGAGCTGATCCCGATGATCCTGGCAGCAGGTGCAGACATTTCCTACAGTGGAGATCTGGATCCGGAGGGGCTCGATATCGCCGACCGGCTGTGGCAGAAATATGGAGAACGCATCCGTATCTGGCGCATGCACCCGGAGGATTATGAGCGAAGCATCTCCGGCGAACACATCAGCGATGCGCGGCTGACAAAGCTGTCACACATTCAGCATCCGACGCTGAAAGAGACTGCAGCGTACATCCGGAAGAAGCAGTATGCTGGCTATCAGGAGAACCTGCTGGAGGAACTGGTGGGGGATATTGTTGAGAAGCAGATATTGTAGACCGACCGGTTTTTTACCAGGGCAGAGGACGGGTAAAAGGTTCTTATACACGTGTTGGTGACAGCGATGAGCCGATGACGGAATATGAGGTGTATAGTTACGAAGCATATAGAAAAAAATATCAAGATGACATAAGAGTCATCGAACGAGCATCCTTTGCCACATTAAATCAGGAACTGTTAGCGGAGTATGTACAATTATTAAAAAAGGGGAAACCGCATTTGTCAGCCATGCCGGATCATGAAATCTATGAATTGATGAGTATAAAAAGAAACGACGAGCTGACATTAAGTGCAGTCATGAATTTTAGTCCTTATCCACAGGCGTATTTTCCACAGTTATGTATCATCGCAACCGTGGTTCCGGGAAACGAAGTGGGGATGATCGGAGATCAAGGAGAAAGATTTATAGATAATCAGCGTATTGAAGGGAATATATCTGAAATGCTGGAGGGAGCCATGCAATTTGTGAGTAGAAACATGCGGACAAAAACGATCATTCATCCGCGAACCGGGAAGCGGGAAGACCGAACAGACTATCCAATCCCTGCAGTCAGAGAAGCGATACTCAATGCGCTAGTGCATCGCGATTATAGTATTCATACAGAAGGAATACCATTTGCGTCAGCCAGAGTTTTTTGACGAACGAGGCAGTTTCATCGTGAAATTGTATAAACACGAGAATGAAAATCATAGAGAGATGGCAAAAGAATGTGAAAACAGTGATCTGATCTTGTTCTGTAAAACACCGCGTATATTTAAGGCTCCCAAGGGTTTCCTTGGGAGCCTTTTTGTGTTAGAATAATTAAAATAAGTATCAGCCTACCCTGCATACAAGGAGATGCATATGGAGAGATCAACCAGGATGTCTGTGCAGCAAAGAGCAAATAAGACAGCGCATGGCGCAGGAGCTGAGTCAAATGACGGAGGCTTAGACGAGGAAAATAATTTTTAGAAAGAAAAAAAGTTGTCTGGATTAATTGAGACAGCAGGAGAACGGTATGGATTATATTATACATTACGACGTGGCAGCGTTGCTGATCACGATCATTCTTATCATACAATATTATTCAAATCGCAGGATCAGTCTCGGTGTCAGCAAAGTTTTTGTGATGATGCTGATGTTGGCTACCGCATCAAATATACTTGATCTTGTGACGATATATACGATTGAAAATTCGCAGAAGGTACCGCTGATAGTGAACTACGCAGTGAATATGTTGTATCTGTTCGGATTTAACTGCATGCCCATGGTCTGCTATGTATATGTGCGCGAGGCGATCAGGCCGGCTGAGAAATGGAGCAGGCTGGAATATGTAGCAGCGTTTGGACCGGTTGTGGTGGATGCGCTGCTGATCTTTACGACTGTATTTACACATGGTGTTTTCTACTTTGATTCGAATCTTGTTTATAAGCACGGATCGCTGATGGCGCTTTTGTATGTCAGTGCGTTCTACTATATGCTGGCGTCTCTTTTACAAACGATCACTCACAGGGACAAGCTGACGCGTTCCCAGCGGATTGTTGTTACCTTCTTTACGGTTGGTACGATCATCAGCATTGCATGCCAGCTGTTGATCTCCGGTCTTTTGATCGTACAGTTTGCGATCTCTTTGGCGCTTCTTCTGGTATACCTGTCACTGGAAAATCCGGAGGAGTTTACCGATGCGCAGATCGGTCTCTTTAACCGTATGGCATTTGTTGAGACCATGAACTACTATTTGCGGAATGAAAAAGATTTTGAGATCATGGGAATACAGATCGGTGGTATTGGATACCTGAGAAATGTGATCGGGCTGACGGACATCAATGGCCTGATGAAAATGATCGCAGATTTTTTGGAGAGTATTTCCGGAAAAAAACGGAAGGTATTTTATGTGGAACAGAATCGCTTTATGATCCTGTCGGAAGGCAAGGATGTGAATTGGGATGTGTTTCGCAAGGTGATTCAGAGGCGGTTTGCAAGGCCGTTTAACTTCGAGAACACGGATTTCAGTCTTGATCTGGCGCTGGCACTGTTGCCGAACAGTGAGCATAAGAAGATCTCTGACGCGGAAGACATTGTGCGTATGATGGAATGTTCCCTGCAGGAGGCAGAGGAGGCCGGATCGGATATGACGGTCATCGCGGGAGAACAGCTGCTTGAAAAGGGACGGCGAGAGGGAGAGATCCTTCATATTCTGCGGGAGGCAGTCCGATTCCAGCGGTTTGATGTATATTATCAGCCGATTTACAGTGTACAAAAGAAACGCTATTGCTCAGCGGAGGCTTTGATCCGTTTGCGGGATGACCGCATGGGATTTATCAGCCCGGAGGAGTTTGTGCCGATCGCAGAGAGACATGGACTGATCATTGAAATCGGAACCTTTGTATTCCGTGAGGTTTGCCGGTTTATGGCAGAGAAGTATCTCTGGGAGCGTGGGATCGAATATATTGACGTAAACCTGTCGGTTGTACAGTGTATGCAGGAAAATCTGCATCAGCAGCTGCTTTCGATCATGGATGAGTTTCATTTGCCGTATCATTGCATCAATCTGGAGATTACAGAGACGGCGGCGGTTCTTTCTTCTGAGAATCTGCGAAATAACATGACAAAACTCATGGAAAAGGGAGTGAACTTTTCTTTGGACGATTACGGTACCGGTTTTTCAAATACTGCAAGTATCGTAGAATACCCTTTTCACACGATCAAGCTGGATAAATCCATGCTCTGGTCTGCGACGGACAGCGAAAAAGCTATGTGTGCACTGGAGCATATGATCGCGATGATCAAATCAATGCACATGGAACTGATTTGTGAAGGGGTGGAGACACAGTCTCAGGCAACCATGCTGGAACACATGGGATGCGATTATTTTCAGGGATATTATTTTTCGAAGCCGGTTCCGGCAGATACGTTTCTGGATCTGTTGGCAAGGGACCGTACATATGCATTGTTGGAGGAATGATCAATGGTTAAAATTGATGAGAAAAAGGCGGAATACTGGCTGAAAAAAGCGGAGCAGAGCGAAAGGGGACAGCGGGCTGCTGAATTATTTAAAGAGGGATATAATTGCTTACAGGCGGTTGCGATGGCGTTCTCGGATCTGATCGGAATGGATGAGAGGCTGCTGGCCCGCATGACATCCTCTTTTGGTGGCGGGATGGGACGGCTGCGCGAGGTTTGTGGCGCGGTAAGCGGTATGTTTTTTGTGGCAGGTGCATTGTATGGCTATGAGGAACCGGGAAGCGCAGGGCAACAGGAAAAGGCGGCCCATTATACCCGTATCCAGGAACTGGCGGGGGAGTATCGTGCCATCAACGGATCGATCGTCTGCAGGGAACTGCTGGGCTTAGATAAGCCGGGGGCTGATCAGCCGACGCCGGAGCTTCGCACGGCGGAGTATTATAAAAAAAGACCCTGCGGACAGCTGGTGATGCTGGCTGCAACGATCTTGGAGGATTACATCAAAGAGCACCCAACCGACAGATGAGATTTCTGATGATCGGGTGCTGAAATTCAAATGGACGAAAGCGGAGGCGGGTGTGTAATTATCAGCGCTCCCATCTTCCGCTGGCGCCGCAGGGCAGTACCAGGCCGTTTCCGGTGACGGGCAAGCCAATCTCTCCGGCATTTACCGTGCCGCCCCACTTGGAAAGCTCCAACGACAGCATATATGCCAAAACAGCAGGCTGGAGTCCGGTTGTATAACTATTAATAAGAAAGAACAGTGGTTCATCGCTCAAAAGCTGCGTACAAAGCTGGATGAGAGGATGGACCTTTTCTTCTATTTTCCAGATTTCTCCCTTGGGGCCCCGCCCGTAAGAGGGGGGATCCATGATGATAGCATCGTAGGTTTTTCCGCGGCGGATCTCACGCTCCACAAACTTGACACAGTCATCAACGATCCAACGGATAGGCGCATCGCCAAGCCCGGAGCTGACGGCGTTTTCTTTTGCCCAGGTTACCATTCCCTTGGATGCATCGACATGTGTGACGGATGCACCGGCTGCTGCCGCTGCGATCGTGGCACCTCCGGTATAAGCGAACAGATTCAGTACTTTCATGGGTCTGCCTGCTTCACGGATCTTTTTGGAAAACCAGTCCCAGTTGGTCGCCTGTTCAGGAAACAGGCCGGTGTGCTTGAAACTGAAGGGCTTTAAGTTGAAGGTCAGGGCATGTCCTTCCAGCGGGTATTCGATGGTCCATTGTTCCGGCAGATCAAAAAATTCCCAGCTGCCGCCGCCCTTCGCACTGCGGTGATAATGTCCGTTCAGCTGGTTCCAGCGCTTGTTCTGAGGTGTATTCCAAATGACCTGAGGATCCGGCCGGCGCAGGATATAAGAACCCCATCGCTCCAGTTTTTCTCCGTTGCTGGTATCCAATACTTCGTAGTCTTTCCATCTATCTGCGATCCACATGAGTATGTTTCCTTTCTTGACGATTCATAATTCTTTCTATATTATATATAGAAGCAATGCATGCGTCAAACTGAAAATGATGCGTCTGAATTGTACTTAAAAAAATACAATCTAAAACACACATTTCTCTTGCATATCTGAGAAAATCCATGTATACTCTTACTTGCTGTGGCATGATAGCTGTGAAGCGTGAGGTTGCTGCCCGATGTGGCAGGTTTTCCGTGGAGCGAATGTCAAGTTAGGAAACTGGCGACAAGTCACTGTACCAAGCAAAATGTCTACAAAGAGTAGAAACAACGTGTGCAAAGTAGCATTGAGGAATTTCCTTAAGGCATGACACACGCGGAGAAGTGTACAGTCACCGCTTGTCGTACTGAATTTAAAAGTGCGAAAAGGAGGCGACTTTTTTTATGGCAAGTCAAACAATGAGAATCATCTTAAAGGCGTATGATCACGAGCTGGTAGATGCATCCGCAAAGAAAATCATCGAGACCGTAAAGAAGAACGGAGCGCAGGTGAGCGGACCCGTACCTCTTCCTACTAAAAAGGAAGTAGTTACCATTTTACGTGCAGTACACAAGTACAAATATTCACGTGAGCAGTTCGAGCAGAGAACCCACAAGAGACTCATCGATATCATTGCTCCCACACAGAAGACTGTAGATGCATTATCAAGATTAGAGATGCCTGCAGGTGTGAACATCGATATCAAAATGAAGTAGGAAGTCTACCCTGACTTCTAGAATGAACGCGAAAGCGTTCCGCTGTAGAAACGCGGCAAAGCCGCAACAGGAGGTATAACATGAATAAAGCAATCTTAGCAACAAAGGTCGGAATGACCCAGATCTTCAATGCTGACGGAGTATTAACTCCCGTAACAGTATTACAGGCTGGTCCTTGCGTTGTTACTCAGGTGAAGACCGTAGAGAACGACGGATACAGCGCTGTACAGGTTGGTTTCGTTGACAAGAAGGAAAAGGTAGTCAACAAGGATGCCAACGGCAAGAAAGAGATCCGCCATCGTCATGGCGTAAACAAGCCTGAGAAAGGACACTTTGACAAGGCCGGTGTTTCAGGCAAGAGATTTGTAAGAGAGTTCAAGTTTGATAACGCTGCTGATTACAATCTGGCAGACGAGATCAAGGCTGACATCTTTGCAGAGGGCGACAAGGTTGACGCTACTGCAATTTCAAAAGGAAAAGGTTTCCAGGGCGCTATCAAGAGATTAGGCCAGCACAGAGGACCCATGGCTCATGGTTCTAAGTTCCATCGCCATCAGGGATCAAACGGTGCCTGCTCATCTCCCAGCCGTGTATTTAAGGGAAAAGGAATGCCCGGTCACATGGGAAGCGTACAGGTAACTGTACAGAACCTTGAGATCGTAAAGGTAGATGCAGAGAACAATCTGCTTTTAGTTAAGGGCTCAGTTCCCGGACCTAAGAAATGCTTAGTAACAATCAAAGAGACAGTAAAAGCTGGTAAATAGTGCTTATTTGGGAAAGGAGGAATCAGGCAATGGCTAACGTAGCTGTTTATAATATGGAAGGCAAGGAAGTTGGAAAGCTGGACTTAAATGACGCAGTATTTGGCGTAGAAGTGAACGAGCATCTCGTACACATGGCAGTTCTTCAGCAGCTTGCAAACAATCGTCAGGGAACACAGAAGGCAAAGACACGTTCTGAAGTTCGTGGCGGTGGAAGAAAACCTTGGAGACAGAAGGGTACCGGTCATGCAAGACAGGGATCTACCAGAGCTCCTCAGTGGACAGGCGGCGGAGTTGTATTCGCTCCCACTCCTCGTGATTACTCTTTCAAGATCAACAAGAAAGAGAAGAGAGCAGCATTAAAGTCTGCTTTAACATCCAGAGTTCAGGAGAACAAGCTGATCGTTGTTGATGAGTTGAAGCTGGATGAGATCAAGACCAAGCAGTTCGCACAGGTTATGAAAAACTTAAACGTTGAGAAGGCACTGGTTGTTATCAACGAGAACGATCAGAACATCGTGATGAGCGCAAAGAACATCCCGACTGTAAAGGTTGCACAGACCAACACCATCAACGTATTTGATATCTTAAAGTACAGCACCGTAGTTGTAACAAAGGCTGCTGTAGCAACCATCGAGGAGGTGTATGCATAATGGCAAACGTACAGTATTATGACGTAATCCTCTCTCCGGTAGTTACCGAGAAGAGTATGAATGCAATGGCTGAAAAGAAATACACTTTCTATGTTCATCCGGAAGCAAACAAGACCATGATCAAAGAAGCAGTTGAGAAAATGTTCGACGGCGCAAAGGTTGAGAAGGTAAACACCATGAACCTTGACGGAAAGAACAAGAGACGCGGTATGACCGTTGGAAAGACTGCAAAGAAGAAGAAAGCGATCGTTCAGCTGACAGCTGACAGCGCTGATATCGAGATCTTCAGTGGATTATAAGATTCGCAAAATATGCGTCAGAAAAGACGCGATAACAAAAACGTAACGAGAGTTTGAAAGGAGAACGACAATGGGAATTAAGACATATAATCCCTATACACCTTCCAGAAGAAATATGACTGGATCTGATTTCTCTGAGATCACCAAGAAGACACCTGAGAAGTCTCTGCTTGTTTCTATTCCGAAGCATGCCGGACGTAACAATCAGGGTAAGATCACTGTGAGACATCAGGGTGGCGGAAGCAAGAAGAAATACAGAATCGTAGATTTTAAGAGAAATAAAGACGGAATCCCTGCAAAGGTTATCGGAATCGAGTACGATCCGAACAGAACCGCAAACATCGCATTGATCTGCTACGCAGACGGACAGAAGTCATACATCCTCGCTCCTCAGGGACTGACCGATGGCATGACCGTTATGAACGGTGCTGAGGCAGAGGTTCGAGTTGGTAACTGCTTACCGCTCGAGAACATCCCGGTTGGTACTCAGGTACACAACATTGAGTTATACGCTGGCAAGGGCGGCCAGATGGCTCGTTCCGCTGGTATGAGCGCACAGCTTATGGCAAAAGAAGGAAAGTACGCAACACTTCGTCTTCCTTCCGGCGAGATGAGAATGGTTCCGTTAAACTGCAGAGCAACTGTTGGAGTAGTTGGAAACGGTGATCACAGCCTGATCAAGATTGGTAAGGCTGGACGTAAGCGCCACATGGGTATCAGACCTACCGTTCGCGGATCTGTTATGAACCCGAATGACCATC
>JAQYOU010000094.1 GCA_028727105.1 bacterium | reverse complement strand
GAAATTACCATTTCCGGAAGAAAGCTAAAAAAACAGATGCTTGCCAATCACCATGTATTGAATGATCTGTGTCATCAGATGGATCCCACAAGACCCACCACACTGGCGTGCTTTGCCATGTGTCCCCACTGGCATAAGGTCGCACATATCACAGACCTTGTGGGCTGGAATCTGTATCTTGGATGGTATGTACCATTTTTCCGGTTAAATGATCTGTGGATCCGATTCTGGCATTTTTTATATCCAAACAGATGCCTGTGTTATTCGGAGTATGGAGCAGAGGGAATGCCAAATCTTCATAGCGGCAGGCCGAGACGAGGGGACAACACGGAGGAATACCAGTGTAAATACCATGAGTACATGCTGGAGTGTTTTAAACGTTATCCCTATCTGTGGGCAACCTACTACTGGAATATGTTTGATTTTGCTGCTGATGCCAGAAATCAGGGCGGCGAGCCGGGTATGAACCACAAAGGGATGATCACCTTTGACAGAAAGACAAAGAAAGATACCTTCTATCTCTACAAGGCGTACTGGTCGAGGAAACCCTTTGTTCATCTTGCAGGAAAGAGATATGAATACCGCACAGAGAAGACGACGGAAATTGCAGTATACACGAACTTAGAGGAAGTATCACTTTACAATAATGGGAAGCTGATTGGAACGAAGAAGGGGGAAAAGGTGTTCCGGTTTCGGATGCCCATGGAAAAAGAGAACCGGCTGGAAGTGAAAGCCGGGGGATTTACGGACAGCGCTGTGATCTATCAAACGGACCGGCCCCACCCGGAGTACAGGATGGCAAAGGGCGACAGTTCAAACTGGATGTAGGCATCGCTGCACCAGATCCAAAAGGAAGGCATGAAACAGTTCCGGATCAGTGATCACTGAGAAGGTATCTATTAGTTACGGAAAGGGAAAAAGATATGGACAAAAAAGAGATCAAGGTTCGCAAAAAGACCTATAAAAAGGCACTCAGAAAAGCAAGGAGACCGTGGAAGTTTTTCACACTCTTCAGTGCACCGCTGGCAATCATTTTTACGATAGTCTTTGTGATTATTTCCATGTTCGATAATACGGTGGCATTGTTTGTGGGCGGAACATTCTGGAAATTAGAAAACGAAGATCCGCAGGCTGTCTATTTTGAAAGTGATTTTGCATCAGAGGAAGAGCGCGTGGCACGCGGCGCAGAGCTGGTAAAACAGGTCGAGGGAGAAGGCGCGGCATTGCTTACCAATGAAGCTCAGGCACTACCCCTTGCAAATGGAGCAAAGGTCAGCCTGTTTTCCACCTCCTCTGTGAATATGGTATACGGCGGTACCGGTTCTGCGAATGTTGACACAACGAAGTGTGATACTTTAAAGACTGCGTTGGAAAAAGAAGGGTTTGCAGTCAACCAGACCTTATGGGATTTCTATGAGACCGGTGATGCGGCGGCCTACACCAGAGAAGATGCGGGAGCTACCGCACAGGATTCGGAGACATCGAAGGAAGCGAGCAGCGGTTATGGAAAGGCAGAGATCGTAGAGGCACCGTGGAGTATTTATACGGACGATGTATTAAATTCCGTGGAGAGCTATGGAGATGCGGCGATCGTTGTCTTATCCCGGATCGGCGGAGAAGGTGCTGACTGCTATTATGATCCTGCGTTGGGAGATGGAAGAAATTATCTCGCGTTAAATCAGGATGAAAAGGATATGATGGCCGGGATCAAAGCCATGAAAGATGAGGGAAAGATCGATAAGATCGTTGTCCTGCTCAATACCTCCAACGCCCTTCAGGTAGACTTTTTAAAGAATAATGAATATGGAGTGGATGCCACACTGTGGATCGGCGGTGTCGGAGCGACAGGTATCAATGCGGTAGCGGAGATCCTGAACGGTAAGATCAATCCATCCGGAAGTCTGGTAGACACGTATTGCTACGATAACTATTCAAGCCCTGCGATGCAGAATTTTACCCCCGTTGTATACGACGGTGATACGAGCCTGATCCCTGCACATGCAGACACTTATTTGATCTATCAGGAAGGCATTTATGTAGGGTACAAGTATTACGAAACACGTTATGAAGACTATGTCATGGGCACGGGAAATGCGGGCGAATATGCATATGGCGATGACGTTGCATTCCCCTTCGGCTATGGCCTCAGCTATACGGATTTTGCATACAGTGACATGGACATGTCTTATGACGAGGCATCTGCTTTCTATACGTTCCACGTAACGGTTACCAACACCGGTGATGTGGCAGGCAAAGAGACGGTACAGATTTATGTTTCCAGCCCCTATACCCGGTATGACATCGAAAACGGTGTGGAAAAAGCTGCCGTCAGTCTGGTGGGATTTGAAAAAACGGATCTTTTAGCGCCGGGTGAATCCCAGACGCTGACCATCGAAGTGGATGGAGATTATGTGGCAAGCTATGATGCGAACGGTGCAGGAACTTATATCTTAGATGCCGGTGATTACTACTTCACAGCGGCTACGGATGCGCATAACGCAGCAAATAACGTACTTGCAGCGAAGGGATATACAGCAGCAAATACGAATGGACGCATGGATCAGGAGGGAGAGGCTTCTTTAGTAACAACATGGAACAATCCGACGCTGGACACCACAACCCATGCCACCAGTGATACAGGCGCAAAGATCGAAAACCGGCTGGACGCCTCAGATCCGAACAGAAACGAAGAAGTGGGCCAGACAGTTACCTATCTGACACGTAACGACTGGGAAGGCACGATGCCAAGCATCGAAAAAACAGTCAAAATTGCATTAAATGATTACCTGATCCGGGCGTTGAAGGATCAGCAGTATGAGACAGATCCGCAGTCTTCCGTAGAAATGCCGACACTTGGAGCAAAGGGTGATCTGAAGCTCTATGACATGATCGGTCTTTCCTATGACGATCCGAAGTGGGATGCATTGCTGGATCAGATGACCTTCGATGAAATGGTATCACTCATCGGTGATTCCTTCCACTGGACGATGCCGGTGCTCTCGGTTCAGGCACCCGGAACCCGTGACGAGAACGGTCCCCAGGGACTTACGGTGGCATTATTCGGAAGCCATCTCGGGGTTGAAACTACAGCGCTTACCTCAGAGGATGTATTGGCAGCTACCTTTAATAAAGCTCTAGTCTATGAGATTGGTAACATTGTCGGCAATGACTGTCTGGATGCGAAGGTATCCTTCCTCTATGGACCGGGTGCAAATACCCACAGAACCCCTTACGGAGGACGTAACTTCGAATATTATTCCGAAGATGCAGTGCTTTCCTCTGAGATCGGTGAAGCAGAAGTAAAAGGTATTGAGGAAAAAGGTGTCTTTGTTGTCATGAAGCACTTTGCCTTAAATGACTGCGAACAGGACCGTATCGGTCTGGGAGCATGGCTGAACGAGCAGTCCGCCCGGGAGATTTATTTACGGGCATTCCAGGGCGCACTGGAGAATTCACAGGCTTCCGGTAACGGTGTCATGATGGCATACACCCGCTGGGGTGCGCAGTGGTCAGGTGCCAATGCAGGACTTTTGAAGGGCATCTTAGATGAAGAGTGGGGCTGTGATGGCCTTCAGATTACAGACAACGTACTTTCAACGATGGTCAATGGAATCGATGGCGTCATGGGCGGAACGACCACCTTTGACTCCATGCTTGCATTCTATATCACAAATGCATTGCCGGAATACGAAAAGGATCCGGTGGCAGTTTCGGCCATGAGAGAGGCTTGTCACCATAACTTATATGCTATTGCAAATTCACAGGCAATGAACGGGATCGGACCGGATACGAGAATCAAAGCGACAGAGCCGATCGTGCAGAGTATCACAAGAGCAGGAACGATCTTCTTCTGGGCATTGTTTGCAGTATCCGCTGTCCTGTGGTTCCTGAAAGTGCGGAAATTCAAAGGGACAGAAGCTTATACCAGCTACAGGGAATTTAAAAAATCCTTAAAGAACAGATAACACAACAGAAAAGCCCCCATCCGGACGCGGTGGGGGCATTCATAACAACCAGAAAGGCGATAACATGAGCCAGGAAACAACAAGCACAACCAGTGTCAACCGGGCAAAAATGTATCAGCTGGTACTTTTTCCGCTGAACAACGGTGCGACAAATGTTTATTATGTATTGATCTTATCGTATATTGCAACCTTTGGTAATAATGTGCTGGGGATTGCGACCGTATTTGCCTCTGTGATGGTGACGGGTATGCGTGTGTTTGACGCCATCACGGACCCGATCATTGGTGCACTGATGGATCGCACCAATGGAAAATTCGGTAAATTCAGGCCGTTTATGCTGATCGGCAATGTGATCATGGGTTTTGCGGTATTCATGCTGTACTGTATCTGCCCGGATATTTCCGAGGATCAGATGTGGCTTCGCTATGCTGCATTTATTGCGCTGTATGCCATCTGGGTCATTGGTTATACCCTCCAGACTTCCGTGACACGTTCCGGACAGACGGTTCTTACGAATGATCCGAACCAGCGGCCGCTGTTCACGATCTTCAACACCGTTGGATCCATGGCCGGCATGGGACTGATGCAGTTTCTGGCACCGATCATACGATCCGGTGTTGCGGATTACAGCAGCGCGGATTTTTACCGGGTGCTGACACCCATCGGAGTTGTGATCTCCTTCTTTTTGACGATCCTTGCGATCGTCGGTATCTGGGAAAAGGACCGCCCGAAATATTTTGGCATTGGCGGAACCAGGCAGGAAAAGACAAAGCTGTCTGAATACATCGAGATCATAAAGAGCAACCGCCCGATGCAGAGACTGATGGTGGCAGGTGCGGGATGCAAGCTGGCATTATCGATCGCGACAAATGTAACGGTTCTGTGCATGCTCTATGGCTGTATGATGGGCAATTATGATGGATTATATCTTCCGATGATGGTATTGGGCTATGTTTGCTCCGTGCCATTTTTCATCCTGACGGTGCGCACGTCACAGAAGGAAGGACAGAAGGCGTCACTTGTGAAATATGTAAGAATCGCCTTTCTCTGCTACATTGGCGTGCTGGCATTGCTCCTTCTCTGGAAGCAGGGCGATCCGGTATGGAATTTGAGATTATTTGATGCAAATGGCATTTCGATCAATCTGTATACCGTTTTATTTATCGTATTTTTTGGCATTGGCTATGGCGCGTATTACTCCACAGCGGATATGCCGATCCCGATGGTGGCGGATTGTTCTGATTATGCGACCTACCGCTCCGGAAAATATATTCCGGGTGTCATGGGAACGTTGTTTTCGTTAGTGGACAAGCTGGTGTCCTCCCTGTCAGCCACCGTGGTAGGTATTGCGGTCTCTGTGATCGGTCTGCAGAATCTTCCCACAGCCGACACCGCATACGCACCGGGCATGAACAAGGTAGTCATCGTTCTCTTCTGTATCATTCCCATGATCGCGTGGGCAGCTACCTTGATCTGCATGAGAGGCTATGAGCTTACCGGACCCCGCATGAAGGAGATCCAGGCGGTCAACGCGGCACGAAAAGAGGGAATTGCAAAGGGCATGACCTTAGAAGCGGCCATGGAAAAATGGAAAGCAGAATGAGCACGTTACTGTTAGTAGCCAGCATTTACTGCGGGCTACGTGCCAAAAATGTAATAAAATAAAGTTTTCAATTTACAGAAAATCCGCTATACTGGCAATAAATGGCTGGTATAGCGGATTTTTTGACAGGAGTACGGAGTAATATGAAACAATCAAAGGGTATTTTTTATGTATTGATGGCTGCCTTGTTTTTCAGCATTGGCGGTCTTTGCATCAAGGTGGTTCCGTGGTCGCCGCTGGCGATCAACGGTGCAAGAAATCTGATCTCTGTGATCATTATCGGGATCTATCTGAAAATGATCCACCACAAGATCATAGTAAATCCGCCCGTGATCTTCGGAGCTGTCTGCATGACGGGAGTGACCAGCTTTTATTGTATTGCCAATAAGCTGACGACGGCTGCGAATTCGATCGTATTGCAATTTACGGCACCGATCTTTGCGATTTTTTTTATGTGGCTGTTTTTCAAAGAAAAACCGAAGAAGGTCGATATCGTTACATGCATCGCTGTTTTTGCAGGTATCTTATGTTTCTTTGTTGATGGACTGGCAGCCGGAAATATGTTGGGAAATGGTGTGGCGATCCTTTCCGGCATCTGCTATGCCGGTGTATTCATGATGAACAGTTTTGAGAAGTCAGATTCCCTGTCTTCCATCTTTATCGGGCAGGCGATCACAGCTGCGACAAGTATCTGGTTTGTCTTTGGAGAAACCGATTTTGGTGTGACAGCCATGAGCGGGATTCTGGCACTTGGAATCTTTCAGCTGGCATTCGCTTACATATTTATGGCAAAAGGGTTGGATGAGATCCCGCCGGTGACCGCAAGTCTCACCACTGCGATCGAACCGGTTTTAAATCCGATCCTGGTAGCCGTGTTTTATCATGAGATGATCAGTCCGCTGTCTTTTGTGGGTGCAGTCATCGTGGTTGTCTCAGTTGTGATCTATCATGTGTGGAAAGCGAAATCGTGACGTAAGACAGTTTCTTTTGTCCCGCGCATTGACATGAGAATCGGGCTGAACCAGATAGAATGTTGATTATGCTTGAGGTTTCGTGTATAATTTTATAGGAAAATAGTACTGTATAGGAAGGATTTTATATATACCATAAGAAAAGTGTGAGAAGAATAGATGAAAATACATAGTACATGGAAAAAAATACTAGTAGTTCTTTTGGTTTTAGCATTCGTTGCAATTTTTGCAGGTGGGTGGATATACTATTCCTTTGGTGATAAATACACAATAGGTATCTGCTTGGCAATGACACTGCAAAACTGTATGGAGTCGTTGCTGTTTAATCCTATTTTGACGATACAGGATATTGTTAGTGATCAAGAATTTTGGCAACAGGTATCTAATTGTCAAAAGATGATATTGGAATTCTATGATATCGCTATGATCGTAGCACCTCTTATTGATGTGTTATTCATTTTTAGTATTTTAGATGGTATCCTGCATATTTTTGTTGGCGTTTATCTCGGAAAAAAACGTGTATTGATCGTTGGATATAACGATGATGTGAAGTGCTTGATAAAAACCGGTACACATGAGAGTAAGATATACCTGTGGACGGAGAATAGCCTTTCTACGGAAGAAGAAAGAGATTTGTATTTTCAAAAAGTTGTGGTGAAGATGAATGATTTTTCATTGGGTGATTCACCTGAGGAATATGAAAATCAAATAGTTAAATTTAACCGATTCCTGAAGAAAAAGAAAATTACGAATGTGATTCTTTTGGACAAGTCAGACACTAGAAACATGCAATACTATATGGCACTTTCATCTTGTGAATTTTGCAAAACCAATACCGTTCATTTTTATGTGCATAGCTCTGAGTTTGAATATCGAAACGCATTACAGGATTATTTTGATTACAAATTAGATGTTGATTTTAAAATGGATAGAAATGGAAAACGGGAGGTAGCAGAAGGAATAAATACACATATGGATCTGCGCATATTTAATTTTGCCCAAATCCAGGCGGAAATTTTGTTTGAAAGAATGCCATTACATGTAAACAGAACAGAATCAGATAAGGATATTCATTTGCTTATTTTGGGTGGAGACGTTGTAGGTGAGGAATTATTACTTCATGCCATGAATCAAGGCGTAATATCTCCAGACAATGAAATCCTCATAGAGGTTTTAGATAAAGATATTTCAGGGCTGGAATCCAGACTGGATCATCGATTTAACTTAAATTACGTTACGAAATCGGAAAACGTAGGATATGGTTGTAAATGCATTGAATATACCATTGACCAGGATAAAGCCGATGGCATTTTGAAGATCCGGTTATTTGAAACCGATATTTATGAGAATACATTTGAAAAAATCATTGGCACACTACAAGCGGAAAAAGAATTTACTTATGCCATAGTTGCCATACCTGATTTGGATTCAAATCTCTATTGTGCGGTTCATCTTGATAAAGCGCTTAGCCCGAATAAGGGTATACCGGTAGCATTCAGGATGGATTATCTTGAGCAAATGAAGGACTACTTTACTCATTTTGATTACTGTTCAGAGGTGTACCTAATGGGTGACAACGAGGAATATATCGGACTGGATCAGATCATGAATTCACAGGAAGAAGAGAGAATAAGAGAATATCATTTGACTTATGAGAATATTTCAAACTCCAGGATATGGGGCGGGGATCTTACGATTCCGAAGGATGATGAAAAAGATATCATGTGGAATAAGCAGGATTACTACCGTAGACAGTCGAATCGAGCATTGTACTATCATCGAACCGTAAAAGAAAAATTCTTTAAGACCGGTTCCGATGAAATGAATGCCTTTTGGGAGTGTAGTATCAATGGAGATGAAACGGATGAGGTATGGTCCGGTTATTTGGTTGAAGAGTGCGATGGAAAAAAACGATATCCGGAACTGCTTAATATTGCGATTACAGAACACAGAAGATTTAATTATTATTATGCATCTGAGGGATGGGGATATTCCATAGAGGCTAAAAGGCCGGATAAGCGGGTACATGACTGTTTATGCACATGGGATGATTTGAAGAAAAACAAACCCAATATGCTCATATATGATCTGATAGCAACTCCGGTTTTAATGGCGCAGAAATGACTCAGGAACGTTCCTTTGCCACTTGGCTTTTATAATTGTAGTTCGGGGTATTGACCTTTTGGCGATACGAAAATATAATGGAAGAAGTTTGATTATACAGGAGGAAAACAATGGCATTAGCAAAAAAGCCGGTCAACGGCATGAAAGATATCCTGCCCGAGGAGATGCAGATCCGCGATTATGTGCAGGGTGTGATCAAGGACACCTATCGCAGCTTCGGATTTACTTCCATCGAGACCCCGTGCATGGAGAATATCGGAAATCTCTCCAGCAAGCAGGGCGGCGAGAACGAAAAGCTGATCTTTAAGGTATTAAAGCGCGGCGAGAAATTAAAGCTGGCGGAGGCAAAGGAGGAAGCGGATGTCGTTGATTTCGGTATGCGCTATGACCTGACTGTGCCGCTGGCGCGTTTTTATTCCAATAATGCAAACAATCTGCCGGCACCCTTTAAGGCGCTGCAGATGGGAAATGTATGGCGTGCGGACAGACCCCAGCGGGGCAGATACCGTCAGTTTATGCAGTGCGATATCGATATTCTGGGTGAGCCCAGCAATCTGGCCGAGATCGAGCTGATCTTAGCCACCACGACCACCATTGGACGCATCGGATTTGAGAATTTTGAGATCCACATCAATGAGCGACGCATCTTAAAGGCGATGGCACTTTACAGTGGTTTTCCGGAGGACGCCTTTGATACGGTCTGCATCATCTTAGACAAAATGGACAAGATCGGCAAGGACGGCGTGGCTGAGGAGCTGGAAAAAGAGGGCTTCGCAAAGGATGCCATCGAGAAATATTTAGGTTTGTTTGACGGCGTGGAGAGCGCAGAGAACGGTTTGAAGTATCTGGCTGATACGCTGGCAGACTACTTAGAGGATGGCGTTTACGAGAATCTGCAGGAGATCATTGATGCGGTGGAGGCTACCAAGACCGCAAAATTTGATCTGGTATTCGATCCCACACTGGTGCGCGGCATGGGCTATTATACCGGAACGATCTTTGAGATCGTGATGCCGGAGCTTGGCGCAGCCTGCGGCGGCGGCGGACGTTACGACAAGATGATCGGACGTTTTACCGGAAATGATGTGCCGGCGTGCGGTTTCTCCATCGGTTTTGAGCGCATCGTACTGCTTTTGATGGAGAGCAACTTCAAGATTCCCACACAGCCTGCGAAGAAGGCATATCTGATCGAGAAGGGTTATCCCGCAGACAAGCTGGTGGAGGTCATCGGCAAGGCACAGGCGGAGCGTGCAGAGGGCAAGCAGGTGCTTGTGGTGCGCATGAACAAAAATAAGAAATTCCAGAAGGAAAAGCTGACCGCAGAGGGTTATGAGGAATTTGAGGAATTTTTTAATAGATAAATCATCAGGAGGACATTATGAGTGAATCAATGCAGGGTCTGCACAGAACCCACAGATGTACGGAGGTATCGAACGCAAATATCGGTGAGACCGTCACTGTCATGGGCTGGGTGCAGAAACGTAGAAATTTGGGAAGTCTGATCTTTATTGATCTGAGAGACAGAAGCGGATTGTTACAGCTGGTGTTCGATGAGCCGCAGATCGGTGCGGAGGGCTTTGCAAAGGCAGAGAGCCTGCGCAGCGAGTATGTCATCGCTGTTGTGGGAACCGTGCAGAAGCGAAGCGCTGCTGTAAATGAAAACTTAAAGACCGGAGATATCGAGATCATCGCGACAGATCTCCGTATTTTATCTGAGTCCGAGACACCGCCGTTCCACATCGAGGAGAACAGCAAGACGAATGAGGAGACCAGACTGAAATACCGCTATCTGGATCTGAGAAGACCTGATATCCAGCGCAACCTGATGCTGAGAAGCCGCGTGCTCATGCTGATGCGTGAGTTTATGGCAAAGGAGGGCTTTTTGGAGATCGAGACACCGATCCTTTGCAAGTCCACACCGGAGGGCGCCAGAGATTACCTTGTACCTTCCCGTATCCATCAGGGTCATTTTTACGCGCTGCCCCAGTCACCGCAGCTATTCAAGCAGCTGCTCATGGCCAGCGGCTATGACCGTTATTTCCAGATCGCAAAGTGTTTCCGTGACGAGGATCTGCGTGCAGACCGTCAGCCGGAGTTCACACAGGCGGATATGGAGCTGTCCTTTGTGGATATCGATGACGTGCTTGACGTGAACGAGCGTCTGTTAAAATACGTTTTTAAAGAGGCAATTGATGTAGACATTCAGCTTCCGCTGCCCCGTATGCCGTGGCAGGAGGCGATGGATCGTTTCGGAAGCGACAAGCCGGATACCCGTTTCGGCATGGAGCTGTGCGACGTATCTGACGTTGTGAAAGGCTGTGGTTTTGGCGTATTTACCGGTGCATTGGAGGCAGGTGGCAGCGTTCGCGGTATCAATGTAGAGGGACAGGGTGCAATGCCCAGAAAGAAGATCGATAAGCTTGTTGAGTTTGCAAAGGGTTACGGCGCAAAGGGTCTGGCTTATCTGTGCGTCAACGAGGATGGCACCTACAAGTCTTCCTTCAGCAAATTCATGACCGAGGAAGAGTTGCATGCGCTTGTTGCAAAGATGAACGGAAAGCCCGGAGATCTGCTCCTGTTTGCAGCTGATAAAAATAAGATCGTATGGAATGTGCTTGGTGCACTTCGCTTACAGCTGGGCGAGGAGCTGGGTCTGATGGACGAAAACCAGTACAATTTCCTCTGGGTGACAGAATTCCCGCTCTTAGAGTGGTCCGACGAGGAGAACCGTTTTATGGCAATGCATCATCCCTTCACCATGCCCATGGAGGAGGACTGGGCGAACATCGATTCCGATCCCGGCAGCGTGCGCGCAAAGGCTTATGATATCGTATTGAACGGTACGGAGCTGGGCGGCGGTTCTGTCCGTATCCATCAGAGCGATATTCAGGAGAAGATGTTTGAGGTGCTGGGCTTTACAAAGGAGCGCGCACACGAGCAGTTTGGCTTCCTTTTGGATGCATTTTCTTATGGTGTACCGCCTCACGCAGGACTGGCTTACGGCGTAGACCGTATGATCATGCACATGGTACACGCAGATTCCATCCGTGACGTTATGGCCTTCCCGAAGGTGAAGGATGCTTCCGATCTGATGACGGATGCACCGGGCACCGTGGATGAAAAGCAGCTGGAGGAGCTTGGAATTGCCATTGTGGCAGGTGAGGAAGAATAAACGGAATGAAAAGGATGTCTGAACAGACATCCTTTTTCTTACAGGAGGACAATGCTCATGTCAATGTGGTTGGAGCTTATCATTCAGAGCATCGCGCTGGGTGTGGCGCTGGCGATGGATGCGTTTTCCGTGTCTATGGCAAATGGGTTGAATGATCCCGGAATGAAAAAGAAAAAAATGTGTGTGATCGTGGGAACATTTGCAGGATTTCAGTTTGCGATGCCGATGATCGGTTGGTTCTGTGTGACAACGGTCAAGGAATTGTTTTGTATGTTTGAAAAGTTTATCCCCTGGATCGCACTCATTCTGCTGCTGTTCATCGGCGGAAACATGCTGCTGGACGGTGTTCGTGGGGGAGAAGAAGAGGAACATTCCGCTGAACTTGGCGTAAAGCTGCTCATCGTGCAGGGCATTGCCACATCCATTGATGCGCTGTCTACCGGTTTTACGACCTCGGCTTACAGTGTGTTTCAGGCGTTTATTTCTTCTCTGATCATTGCGATCGTGACATTTGTGATCTGCATCGCGGGCGTGAAGATCGGTAAGAAATTCGGCGTGAAGCTGGCGGGAAAGGCACAGATCCTTGGCGGTGTGATCCTGATCCTGATCGGCCTGAAGATCTGTTTTATCGGATAAATCGTGAAAAAAATACTGAACAGATACAGGATCATGTGTTATACTGAGTAAAACAGTATGAATTAGGTTTTTCAGAAAGGAATCACAAATGAAGTTACATACGATATTGGGGAAAGAAAAACTGACGCTCTCCTTTGAGGTCTTCCCGCCGAAGACGGATGCGGATTTTGAGAGTGTAAAAAAGGCTGCCTACAACGTGGCGGCATTGCAGCCCAGCTACATGAGCGTCACTTACGGTGCGGGCGGAAGCACCAGCAAGCACACCCTTGCGATCGCGGAGGGTATCCAGAAGGAGTACGGTGTGCCCACGATTGCACATCTGACCTGTGTGGGAGCCACAAAACAGTCCATTCACGAGGCGCTTGAGAATATGCGCGACGCAGGTGTGGAAAATGTTCTGGCACTGCGGGGTGACCGGCCATCCTGGATGGAGGGTGAGCCCTTTACCGATTATCACTACGCGTCCCAGCTGGTGGAGACCATCCGGGAGTTTGGCGGATTCTGTGTGGGCGGCGCATGTTATCCGGAGGGGCATCCGGATGCTGCAGACAAGCGTGAGGATATCCGGAATCTGAAAACAAAAGTGGATGCAGGCTGTGACTTTCTCACCACACAGATGTTTTTTGACAACAATATTTTTTATAACTTTTTGTACCGTGCCCGCGAGGCGGGAATTTATGTGCCCATCATACCGGGAATTATGCCGATCACCCGTGCGGTGCAGGTAAAGAATGCCGTGAAGCTGTCCGGATGTCATATGCCGGAACGGTTTATCAACATTGTGGATCATTTTGGAAAAGATAAGGATGCCATGCAGCAGGCGGGCATCATCTACGCGACAGATCAGATCATTGACCTGATCGCCAACGGTATCACGCATATCCATGTGTATTCCATGAACAATTCCAAAGTGGCTCAGGGAATACAGGCGAATCTGTCTGCGATCCTGAATTCTTAAATTTTTATAAAATCTGTTTACAAACAAAAAAGATGTGCTATGATTAGCATATCTTTTTTTCGTATACAATTTTTTCGCTGCCCTTCGGCAGATTTTTCCCGGAGTAAGACAACCAGACTACGGAGGTATTTGATTGTCTGAAAATAAGATCATTGGTCTGTTTGGCGTCTGCCAGACGGATATCTGTATTTATGTCGCATCCATTTTGCAGAATGCGGGCTGCCGTGTCTGTGTGGTGGACAATTCTTTTGAGCAGGCGATGCATTTTTGTATTCCGCATCCGGCGGAAAAGCTGCTCACGATCACCTATAAAAAAATTGATTATGAATGTCTGATCCCTACGGAGTGCTGGCGGGAAAAGGCGTATGACTACCTGATCGTGGATCTGGGTGTCTGGCCTTCGGAGGAAGCTCTGCATGCCTGCGATGAGATCTATTTAGTAATGGATTGTGCGCTGGCTCAGGTCTACCGCTATCGGGAGCTGATGAAACGCACAGCACTGCCAATGAACGTGATCCTGCGGGATGTGTGCGTGGAGGCCGTAAGTGCCAGAAAGGTGTTCTCTCTTTTGCAGGAGGAAAACTGCTTTGTTGTGGACACCTATGTGCTTCCGTTTCATGAGGATGACGTTGCCTGCCGCGTGGGTATGCAGTATCAGGGCTATCAGAGCTTTTCGCATCTGTCTGCGCCTTTTGAGAAAATGCTCTTAAAGATCTGCAGGGAGCTGATGTCCTGCGAGGACGCTCTTGTTTTGCGCAGCTTTAAGCGGGCAAGAAAGGGAGTGTGTGCATGAAGATCGTATTTTGGGGTGCAAGCCGCGGGTGTGGAACGACCAGCAACATGACGGCGGCTGCCGGCTTTTTGGCGCTTGTCATGAACCATCGCGGGATCTGCCTGCAGCCGAAGGCAGCCATTGGGGATCTGGAGTCCTTTTTTGTGCCGGTGGAAAAACGCAGTGTACTCCGGGAGGAGAGCACCTATTATGCACTGGAGGGCATGGATTATCTCATCTGGCAGGAACAGCACCACAGACTGGATGCGGCGGCAATGAAAGAGAGCCTGGTTTCGCTCATGGATCATCGTCTGTATTACCTTCCGGGCGGTGCACGGGAAAAACCGGGACTTTATCCTGCGCAGACCGGAGAACTGCAGCGAAGGATCTTAGACCGCATGGAGGAATATGCGGAACTGTTGTTTATTGATATCGGAAGCGGGCGGGACGAGTTTTCCTACAGTCTGCTGCAGCGTGCGGATGTGGTGGTCGTTAATTTTTCCGGTGAACAGCGGGAATTGGAACAGTTTTTCTGTTCCCAGATCCCCTGCCATGGAAAGGTGCTGTATCTGCTGGCAAATTACAGTGCGGAGCAGGTGTATAACTGTGAGAACCTGCAGCGGATCTATCGGATGGATCCGGGGAGCATCTGCTGCATTCCGACCAATCCCCATTTTGCACAGGCATGTATGCGGGGCAGGGTGGAACAGTATATGAAAACATGCTGCAGATATAAGGGAAGCTCCCAGCGGAATGAGCAGTTCTGGATGGGGCTTCGGACGCTGGCAACGCTGATCCTGGAGGCAGGTGCCCATGAATGATCACAGAGTAGAACCGGACTACCGAAACCGGGCGGATCAGACACTTGATCTGGAGGGCATGGTGCACAGAGTTGGCGAGCATGTGAACCGCATCCTGCGGGAAAATCTGTATGAGATGAATCTGGATGCAGGAAGGCTGAAGCGGCTGGCACGTCAGAAAAAGGAGCTGCGCGACAATCTGGCGCGTTGTGGCGTGGGAGATGACCTTGCAAAGGCATATGTCTTAGAGTTTTTGCAGGAGAGTCTGCTGAAGCTGTTTCATCTGAACGAGCGCACGATCGACACGGTCTTTTACTACAGGGACACCGGAAGAAAAAATGCGGAGTATCTGTTTGACCGGCTTCTCTTTCTTTACAAAAAGAAGTATGGCCCGGAAGCGCTTGGCGTGCTGATCCGTGAGAACGGTCTCCTGGAAGGGACAAAGCAGGTGATCTCCCGGGAGGATATCCTGGCAGTGTATGAAAGACGCAAACGCCCCTTTTCCTTTGTGGAAAAGCTGGAGCTTTTGACCTGGAAGATTTACAGCGCTTACAAAGGGCTGGGGATCATCGATGAGATCCGGGATATGAATGTTGACGGCGTTTCCGGCGGAGTGTCCGGGATGCCGGGAGACCATCACAGTGTATGGATGTTCTATCAGGGACGCAGTGTGCATCTGGCATTTCTGGATTTCAAGAGTGAGCGGGAGCTGGAGCGGATCTGCCGCAGCATCTGCCGCTTTGAGCAGCCCGGGGAGCTGTCGAGGGCCCGGGGCTATCTGGTGCATGAGATGGCGGATCATTCCCGTGTTGTGGTTGCCCGGCCGGATTTTGCGGAGAGCTGGATGTTTTTTGTGCGAAAGCTTGGTGCCGGCGGAAAACGTGATCTTTCTGACCTGTTTTCACAGCCCGGCGCGCAGAAAGTGATCGAGCTTTTGCAGTGGCTGGTAAAGGGCTGTCAGGTGGTGGGGATCACAGGGATGCAGGGCTGCGGAAAAACCACGCTTCTCATGGCGCTGGTGGAAAGCATTCCGCCGGAATACACACTTCGCGTGCTGGAGCTTGCTTTTGAGCTGCATCTGCGCAGATGGTACCCCGAACGGAATATCGTGACATTCCGTGAGACACCTACGATTGATGGATGGGAAGGTCTGGAGCTGCAAAAAAAGACGGACGGGGCAGTCAGTATCATCGGGGAGGTGGCATCGGCGCGGGTGGCGGCGTGGATGGTGGAAAGCGGACAGGTAGGTTCCCTGTTTACGCTTTTTACCCATCATGCAAAGACGACGCGGGCGCTTGTGATGTCTTTGCGAAACAGTCTGCTGAAGGAGGGAAGCTTTTCCGACGAGCGGGTGGCAACGGAGCAGGTCGTAAGCGTGGTAAATTTTGACGTGCATCTGCATCTTGACCGGGAGGGCAGACGTTACATTGAGCGGATCACACAGATACGGGAGGCACCGGAGACGGCGGCCGGCTTTGAGACAGTGGATCTGATCACCTATGAAGACGGTGCTTACAGGCAGGCCGGCTGGCTGGATGCGCTTACACGCAGGCAGATGGAGCGCTGGCTCAGTGAAACAGAAAGGGAGGCATTTCGTGCAGCTGATATTTAATCTGATCCTGGAGCTGCTTCTGCTTTTTTTCTGGCTGTGGATCATCCGACGACGAAAAAGCAAGGAAGCGGATGAAAAGCTTTTGATGGAACAGGAGCGCTTTTTGGATGAATTGGCGGGGCAGTATGCAAAGAGGGGAGATATGCTGGAGGCGCTGGAGGAAAGCATGCAGGTGTGTGGAAGCCGTAGCGGAAAAGAGCTGCTTCGCATGATCGATGCGCTGCGCAGTGAAGAGGGGCCCGGGGACGGCGGATATTTTGGAGGAACCGCGCAGAATGCCTGTTTTTTATTGCTTTTTACGCTGTGTTATACGATCCGCTCTTTTGGAGATCTTCAGATTCAAGGGGTGTCCCTGTTTGTGCACAATATCCGTTATATAAAGGAAGAAGTGCGTACGGAGCTCCTGCGCAGACAGGAGGGACGCTATGCGTTTTTGGGACTGACCGCACTTTGTGTGATCCCGTTCTTTTTTTCGATTCCCATACAGCTTTGGAGTGGATCCATCAGCACGGGACTGAACCGCTTTTATACGGGCACCTACGGCTTCATCACGCTGATCATCTGCTTTTTTCTGGCGGTATTTGGGGCGGTCTGTGTGCAGGAGCTTCAGTATCCGACCATGCCGTGCGGCAAAAAACGTACGCTTTCCATGCGTGTGCTGCAGATACCGCTCATTTCTATGCTCATAGACAGGTATATTTTTGCCAATTACAGCCGGTGCCTGAAAAAGAATGAGGCGTTAAAGGAGCTGCAGGGCTTTGGAAATATCCGTGAATTTCTTGTAAAAAAGCTGCTCTGCGGGCTGGGCATGGTCTGCGCTGTGGGACTGATCCTTGCAGGGTGCGTGTGGACCGGTGCCGCAGACCGGCTGCCCGGTACATCGGATGCGTCCGTGACGGTACTTAGAGCAGTGATCGTGCTTTTTTTGTCAGCCGTGACGGGTTATTTTCTTCCGGATGCGTGGGTTGCGATCCTCCGGGTGCGCGTCGGGCAGCAAAAAAGTGAGGAAACCCTCCGATTTGAAACGCTGATCCTGATCGTCAGGCATTACAGCATGATCACGGTGGAGGAGATCCTGCGGTGGATGGAACGCTTTTCCGTTGTATTTTCCCGGGCACTGCAGCGGGCAGTGGATGATTTCTCTTATCGCAGGAGGGACAGCTTAGAGCAGCTGAAGGAGGACCTGTCTTACGAGCCTGCCGTCAGGCTGGTGGATGCGCTCCTTGTATGCGATGACATTCCGGTGGCACAGGCCTTCTATGACCTGGAGGGTGAGCGTGCGTATCACATGGAACAGCACCGTCAGAAGGCCGAGGATCTGCAGAGGGAAAAGGCAGCCTTTGCGCGGGTGATCGCGTTTCTGCCCTTTGTGGCTCTTCTTGCGCTCCGGCTTGTGATCCCCTTTGTACTTGAGGGACTGACACAGCTGAATTCTTATTAGATAGAAAGGAGATATTTATGGAAAACAGTTTAAAGGGGCTCATGCTGGCAGCAGGCATTATCATTACCTGCATCATCATCAGCCTGGGCTTTTATATAGCAAGAGAGGCATCGGACACGGCAAGCAGCGGAACCGGGCAGATCAATGAGCTGCAGGCGGAATTTGCCGATACATCCAAGACAATGTATGAGAATACGGAGGTATCCGGCAGCGAGGTCATCAATGTCATCCGGAAATTCAGTGATGAGACAATTGGTGTGAAGGTGCAGACGAAGAAAAATACAAGCTACTATATTTACCAGTTTAATGACGCAGATGGCAGCTTAAAAAGTGCATCCACACTGGATTATAAAACGGCGCAGAATGCGACCAGTGCCAATTACATCAATCCCACCGGACGTTTTCTGGGTGCAGTTGTCCGTGACGCGAACGGTACGATCACCGGTCTGTCCTTTGTGCAGCAGTAGGAGCGGTCTATGGAGCATGTGACAGAAGGATTATATATGGCGGCGGCAGCAGGGCTTTTTATGCTGGCAGTCAGCCTGACACTGGCCGCAGGGCGTAGCGTGGACCGGATGATCCAAACGCAGCAGGAGATCCTCCTGCCGGGGGCTTTGTTGTGGGAGGAAGCTGCGGATGAATGATATTTTTGGAAAGATCTGCAGCATCTTTCTGGCTGTGATCATATTATTTGGAATGCCGCTTGTGTATATGCATGAGCGTGCAAAGACAGCAGAGCAGATGTATCTGCTCACGGAGGCAACCCATTTTGTGGACAGTGTCTGCAATACGGGAATGATCACCGGACAGATGCTGCGCTCCTTCTACGCTTCACTTGCCAGCGAAACGGCAGTCTATGAGGTGTCTTTTTTGCATGAGCAGCCGGAATATGTATTGGATGAAGAGACCGAACGCTATGTGCGGTGCGAGACCTATCACGATGAGGCGGATATCCGCGAAAAGGTAGAGCACGGGGAGGATTATTATTTTTGCAGAGGAGATTTTTTGCTGCTGACGATCGAACGGAAGGCGGGATTTACGCTGATCCCGTCCATGGAGGACCGGACGGTCAGCATACGTTATGGAGGAACTGTGAAATATGAAGCTTACTGATTTTTGCATCCTGTTTGCGGCGCTGTTTGTCTGCCTTTTTTTAGGCCGGGATCTGAAGATCAGCCGGCTGCTTGCCGCGCAGGTCACACAGGCTGTGTACAACCGCCAGTTGGACCGGATCACGGAGGATGCACTGATGGACATTGCAGAGACCGGGCAGGATGACGGAACCTTGTCTGTGCGCGCGGATCAGCTGCAGGAGCAGTACGAGCGGTTGTTTTCCCTTGCCTTTGACCTGACGGATGACGATTGCCGCCTGCGCGCATGGGAGGCTGTGACGCTGCGTCAGTTTCAGCAATATCCCTACGATCTGTCGGCACAGGAGCTGGAGGCGATACGACTTGACATGGAGGCACAGATCAACCGTGCGAAGCGCCTGCGCCGGGAGGCGGCACACCTGTCCATCGCATTGCCCTTCACCTCCCGTGACGACTGGTATCAATCGTTGGCGGGGCCGCAGCTATTTGGCGTATTTGATCCCCGGGAACCACTACCCGGCATGGAACGCGCCATTGCCAGCGGCAGTCGCATCGTGAAGCTGGCGGAACCTTTTTCCTGACGGCTGGCGGAGATACTTCCATGAACGGGCTGCTGTAACGCTTTTTCCCCGGACGGCTGGCGGAGATACTTCCATGTAAGACACGTTCTCACTCCGCAAAAAGCGTAGCGGATACTAAGGATTTTCCATCGTGAAAACCCTTCACTCGGAAAATCCAAGTACCGACGCTTTTTGAGGGTCTTACATTGGAATGTATCCTCCTCCAGCCTGTTCGTGAAGTAGTGGAAGGGCTGGAGAAAGCGCATTTCCAATGAAAAACCCTTGGAGAACGCCGGTGCTTGAAATTTTCGAGTAAACTTACGATGAAAATTTATATATAAAGTAGGTCGAAGCACTTGCTGCTGAGACCGTAAAATAATGATTCAGATGTACAAAAATCCCATTGCGTAGCAATTTTAATGGATTTTTGTACGGTTGCGAAGGAACTGAGCAAGCCGGAAGCGTGTTTTTCATGGAAAGCGTTTCGCCAGCCCGTATTCAAGAATCATCGCCGCCAGCCGTCTGGGAAGCCAGAAAGCGTTTCGCCAGCCCGTATTCAAGAATCATCGCCGCCAGCCGTCCGGGAAGTCAGAAAGCGTTTCGACAGCCCGTAATAGCATCGCCGCCAGCCGTCCGGTAAGACTGGAAGAAGGAAAGCATTTCGCCAGCCAGCTCGAAAAGTAGTGGTTGAGTAAATGGAAAAGGTGTGCTATAATATCCGGTAAAAGTTTTTTTGGGAGGCATTCATGAACGGTTCACAAATCGCTCAGCTGGTGATCCTGGTGCTGCTGCTGTGCTTGTCAGCATTCTTCTCATCAGCGGAGACCGCGTTTACAACTGTCAATAAAATATATATGAGAACCCTTGCCCAGGACGGCAACACGCGTGCAGAACGGGTACTGCAGATCACGGAAAATTCAGGAAAGATGCTCAGTGCGATCCTGATCGGCAACAACGTGGTCAATCTGTCCGCATCATCACTGGCAACCACACTTGCCATCGGTATCTTCGGCAGTGTCGGAGCAGGAATCGCAACAGGAGTGCTGACGCTGCTGATCCTGATCTTCGGAGAGATCTCACCAAAGACCATCGCAACACTGCGCGCCGATAAGCTGGCATTAAAATATTGCAGCGCGATCTGGTGGCTGATGTTTGTACTGACGCCGGTCATTTTTGTCGTAAACCTGCTGTCACAGTGGTTTCTGCGCCTTTTGGGCGTGCGCCCCGGAGAAGAGATCCGCTCCATGACAGAGGAGGAGCTGCGCACGATCGTAGATGTGGGACAGGAGAGCGGTGTCATCGAGGACAAAGAGCGTGATATGATCCATAATCTCTTTGATTTCGGTGATGACAAGGCAAAGGAGGTCATGGTGCCCCGTATCGATATGTGTTTCATCGATGCAGACAGCAGCTATGACGAGATGCTGTCGATCTATCGCGACAGCTATTTTTCCAGACTGCCGGTGTATGAAGAATCCACGGACAATGTCATCGGTATCCTGAATATGAAGGATGTGCTTGCCTATGAGGGAGCAAAAGAAGACTTTTCGATCCGCGCGATCATGAGGGAGCCCTTTTTTACGTACGAGTACAAAAATACCTATGAGCTTTTCATGGAGATGAAGGAAAATGCGGTCAATCTGGCGATCGTTCTTGACGAGTACGGCGTGACAGCGGGACTCATCACCATGGAGGACCTGTTAGAGGAGATCGTGGGTGAGATCCGCGACGAGTACGATACAGATGAAGAGGAAGACTACGAGATCATCAAAGAAGGCGAGGAATATCGTGTGAGCGGTTCCATGAATCTGGATGATTTCTGTGAGCTGATCGGAGTGGATTACGAATCAGAGGATTCGGACACGCTGGGCGGATTTTTGCTGGAGCTTTTGGAGCATTTTCCGGAAGAGGGAGAATGTTATGAGACAAAGGAGGGCGTGCGCTTTCAGATCCTGTCCATGGACAAAAAGCGTATCGAGACCGTACTTGTCACACGTGTAAATAACAGCGTGGAAGAAACAGAGAATAGAAAGAGACCGGGTGATCGCATGGAACCGGTCCGGACTGTGTGAAAACGGAAAAGAATGGGAGACTTTGAATGTTAGATATTGTGATGGATACATTGATCGACAGCGTGAAGCTGCTGCCGTTTTTATTTTTGACCTATCTGTGCATGGAGCTGCTGGAGCATAAGGCCGGCGGAAAACTGTTAAAGAGGATCAGCATGGTGGACAAGGCAGGGCCTTTTGTAGGGGCTCTGTTTGGTGTTGTGCCCCAGTGCGGATTTTCAGCTGCTGCCTCCAGTCTGTTTTCCGGACGCGTGATCACGGTGGGCACGCTTTTGGCTATTTATCTGTCTACCTCGGATGAGATGCTGCCAATCCTTTTGTCGGAAGCAGTACCGCTCATCACGATCTTAAAGATCCTGGGAACAAAGGCTTTGATCGCAATGATCAGCGGCTTTGTGGTGGAGCTTTGTCTGCACCGCGTGCTGCACCGTTCAGACGATGAGATGGACATCCATGCTGTCTGCGAGGAGGAACACTGCCACTGTGAGGATGGTGTGTTTGTGTCAGCGTGCAAGCATACGCTGCGCATTTTTGTATATATCCTGCTGATCTCCTTTGTGTTGAACCTTTTGATCGCATGGGTTGGCGAGAGCACGCTGGCAGGGTTCTTTTCCAATGTACCGCTGATCGGACAGATGGCGGCAGCCCTTGTCGGACTGATCCCCAACTGTGCGGCCTCCGTAGTGATCACCAGCCTGTATGTGGACGGCATCATCGGTGCCGGTATGATGATGGCAGGGCTATTGGCGAATGCCGGTGTGGGTCTGCTTGTTTTGTTTCGTTTAAACAGAAACAGCAGACAGAATCTTGAGATCATCTTCCTGCTGTATGCGCTTGCGGTCATATGGGGACTTCTGATCAGCATGACAGGCGTCCATTTTTAACAAGAAAATACCCATGGAGTAGCAAATTTGCAAACGCTGTTTGTTTTGCCGGGCCATGGGTATTTTGTGCTATTTACGCTTCGCCGGAGTTCATCCAGTCATTAAATTTTTTCTCCACAAGATCATAGGTGTCGGAGCAGAGTGAAGGAAGCTCGCCGCCCCATGTCTTTGTCGCTTCTTTGTAACCCTTTTTGAATGCATTTAAAAGCTCTTCTGCCTTGTCCGGATCATCGCCGGATAAGGCTTTTGCAAAGGACAGAATGCGTTCAGAGGTCTGCTCTGCACCCCAGTAGCCGTCTGCGGCTACGTCTTTTTTTGCCTGGGCGATCGTTTCAGGGTCTGCCTTCAGATTTCCCTTTGCTAAAAATGACCACATATCATCTGCGGTGCCAAGGGTCTGCCCTTGCTTCGTCATCATTTTTTCCACAAGGCTCTGCAGCTGTGCGGTACGAGCCTCGGCATCTGCCTTCAACTGCGCCACGATCGCGGCATTGGATTTTTTGCTGCCGGATGTGGAAGAAGCGGATGCGCTTTTTTCGTACACAACAGCAGTGTCCTGGCTGGTCTTTGCGGAAGAATTATCTTTGGTTTCTTTGGTTGTCTTTGTGCCGGAAGTCTGCTGGGCATAAGCAGCCGCAGTAGTGGCACTGATAGAATTTACGCTCATGATTGTACCCTCCTTGGTATACGGGAATGTCCCGGTCTGGTGATCCTTCATCTATGTATATCGGATAGTTCCGGGAAAAGTTAAATGGGACGGTTGACTTTTTTGAAAAATGCATGTAACATAAGATTGTATACAAAATACAGTAGACAACATACAACATATATACAATAGACATTATACAAACTAAAAAGGGTATTGTGACATGGCAAATGTAATACATCTAAAAGCATTAGCAAAGATCAATCTGGGGCTGGACGTGACCGGTGTCAGAGAGGATGGTTACCACATGGTCCGGATGATCATGCAGACCATTGATCTGTTTGACTGGGTGACGATCCGCAAAAGCAAACAGGAAGCGATCACACTTCGGACGAATTTGAATTTTTTACCGACGGACGAACATAATATCGCCTATCAGGCAGCCCTGCTTTTGAAGCAGGATCACCCACAGATCGGCGGTCTGGAGCTGAATATCCATAAATGTATCCCGGTGGCAGCAGGCATGGCTGGAGGAAGTACGGATGCAGCGGCTGTGCTCTATGGACTGAACAAGCTGTTCGGGCTGGGTCTTTCGCTGTCGAAGCTGATGGAATACGGATTAAAGCTGGGGGCGGACGTTCCCTATTGTCTGCTCCGGGGAACCGCATTGGCAGAGGGTATCGGAGAAAAGCTGACCAGGCTGGCGCCAATGCCGGACTGCCATATCCTGATCGCAAAGCCTCCGGTAAGTGTTTCCACAAAGCTGGTATACCAGTCATTGGACGCGCTGGAACAACCGCCGCATCCGCCGATCGATGCACAGATCAGGGATCTTGAGGAACAGGATCTTTGTTCACTTGCCGGCCATATGGGAAATGTGCTGGAGAGTGTGACGGTTCCGATGCATCCGGAGATCGAAAGGATCAAGGAAATGATGATGGAGCAGGGCGCGATCGCAGCGATGATGAGCGGCAGCGGACCTACGGTGTTTGGCATTTTTTCAGAGGAAGGAAGGGCGTATGAGGCAAAAGCACGCATCCGTAGCAGCGGTATCGCCCGACAGGTATATGTGACAAAGCCCTATAACATAAAGGAGAAAAACAGATGAATGATCAGTTAGAGTTAAATATGGATGCGTACCTGCCCCTGCGAGACGTGGTGTTCAACACCTTGCGTGAGGCGATCTTAAGAGGTGATCTGGTGCCGGGGGAGCGGCTGATGGAGCTTCAGCTGGCAGCAAAGCTTGGCGTTAGCCGGACTCCGATCCGTGAGGCC
>JAQYOU010000093.1 GCA_028727105.1 bacterium | reverse complement strand
TTTCTTACATACCAGAGACTGGAAAAAATATACACTGCGGCTTTTGGCATTTGGGTTTATTTCAGAAATTCCTTTTGATTTGGCATTTCACAGGCAATTTTTTGATTTTTCCTATCAAAATGTGTTTTTTACACTGTTGCTGGGAGTGCTGGTAATGGCAGGCATGCAGTATTTTGAAAAAAAATCGGATCTGTCCATAGCTCGTAGTTATCTGGGACAGGCGGTTGTGGTAATCGTAGGTATGTCAGCGGCATTCTTGATGAGAACGGATTATGGTGCCTTCGGGGTATTTGTCATTGCAGGTCTTTATTTTTTGCGAAAGCAGGAAGCATGGCAGACCGTATTTGGATGTGTGGCTTTTTGCTGGGAATTTACAGCTCCTTTGGCTTTTATACCTATCCGTATGTACAACGGGAAAAGGGGAATGGATTTGAAATATGTCTTTTATGCATTCTATCCGGTACATCTTCTGATTCTGGGATTACTGACAAAATTCTGCTTTTGACATTGACAAAACGATTTAGTATGCTAAAATGTGCTTAGTGTGAAAACGTTGAGAAAAGGAAGATTTTCGAATGAAAAAACAAGTATTATCTATTCTGGTAGAAAATACCGCCGGTGTAACCAGCCACATTTCCGGTTTGTTTAGCCGAAGAGGATACAACATCGACAGTTTTTCGTCGGGAGTGACTGCGGATCCAAGATTTACAAGGATTACCATTGTTGCCAGCGGTGATGAATTGGTGTTAGAGCAGATTGAGAAACAATTGGCGAAGCTGGAGGATGTTTTGGATATCAAGAAGCTGGAGCCGGAGAACTCTGTCACCAGAGAGCTGATTATGGTCAAAATCCGTGCAAAGGATACAGACCGGCAGGCAATTTTGAATGTCACAGAAATTTTCCATGGCAAGGTGGTAGATGTTACCCATGATTCCATGGTCATTGAATTAACCGGAAAACAGGGTAAGTTAGATTCATTTCTGGATTTGTTGCAGGGCTATGAAATCTTGGAGCTTGCAAGAACCGGAATTACCGGTCTTACCAGAGGTTGTGACGATGTTGCATATTTAGATTAAGATTATAATTTTAGGAGGAAATAAAAATGTCAGCAAAAATTTATTATCAGGAAGACTGTAACCTTTCACTTTTAGAGGGCAAGACCATTGCCGTAATCGGATACGGAAGCCAGGGTCATGCACATGCATTAAACGCAAAAGAGTCAGGCTGCAACGTAATCATTGGTTTGTATGAAGGTTCCAAATCCTGGGCAAAAGCAGAGGCACAGGGATTTGAAGTATACACAACAGCAGAGGCTGCTAAAAAAGCAGACATCATCATGATTCTGATTAATGATGAGAAACAGGCAGATATGTATAAAAAAGACATTGAGCCAAACTTAGAGCCGGGCAATATGTTAATGTTCGCTCATGGATTCAACATTCACTTTGGATGTATCGTACCTCCGAAGGATGTAGATGTTACCATGATTGCACCAAAGGGACCGGGACATACCGTACGTTCCGAGTATCAGGAAGGAAAAGGTGTTCCTTGTTTAGTAGCTGTTGAGCAGGATGCTACCGGAAAAGCTTTGGATATGGCATTGGCTTATGCATTGGCAATCGGTGGAGCAAGAGCAGGTGTTCTTGAAACTACTTTCCGTACTGAGACAGAGACAGACTTATTCGGTGAGCAGGCAGTTCTTTGCGGCGGTGTTTGCGCATTGATGCAGGCTGGTTTCGAGACCTTATGTGAGGCTGGTTATGATCCCAGAAATGCATACTTCGAGTGTATCCATGAGATGAAGCTGATCGTAGATCTGATCTACCAGTCAGGTTTCGCAGGAATGAGATATTCTATCTCCAACACCGCTGAGTACGGCGATTACATCACCGGACCCAAGATCATCACTGAGGAGACCAAGAAGACCATGAAGAAGATCCTTTCTGATATCCAGGATGGAACCTTCGCTAAGGAGTTCTTATTAGACATGTCACCTGCAGGACGTCAGGTTCACTTCAAGGCTATGAGAAAGCTCGCTTCTGAGCATCCCGCTGAGAAGGTTGGTGAGGAAGTTCGTAAGCTGTACAGCTGGAACAACGAGGATGACAAGCTCATCAACAACTAATACATACCAAAAGGTGTTTTTTAGTAAAAAAATTATGGCGGATTTCACCTTCGGGTGAAGTCCGCTATTGACGTATCTATAGGAGGTTGCTGGTTATGGCAAAACTTTACAATCACAAGGTAGTGGAGCCCAAGTGGCAGAAGGTTTGGGACGATGAGAAGGCATTCGCTGCAACGGATGATTACAGCAAGCCGAAATATTATGCACTTGTCGAGTTTCCGTATCCTTCCGGACAGGGACTTCACGTGGGTCATCCGAGACCGTATACCGCATTGGATATTGTTGCACGTAAGCGCAGAATGCAGGGCTACAACGTTCTTTATCCGATGGGCTGGGATGCGTTCGGATTACCTACCGAAAATTATGCGATCAAAAACAAGATCCATCCGCGTATCGTAACCGAGCAGAATGTGGCACGCTTTAAGGGACAGCTGCATGCGCTGGGTTATTCCTTCGACTGGGATCGCGAGGTCAATACAACGGATCCGAACTACTACAAGTGGACCCAGTGGATCTTCCTGAAATTGTTTAAGGCAGGACTTGCATATAAAAAGGAGATGCCCATCAACTGGTGTACCTCCTGCAAGGTTGGCCTTGCAAATGAGGAGGTTGTCAACGGTGTCTGCGAGCGCTGCGGCGCACCGGTTGTCCGCAAGGTTAAGAGCGAGTGGATGTTAAAGATCACCGAGTATGCGGACAAGCTGATCGAGGGATTAAATGATGTAGACTATATTGAGCGTGTCAAGGTACAGCAGAAGAATTGGATCGGTCGTTCCACCGGTGCAGAGGTAGATTTTTCCATTAAGGGAAAAGAAGATAAGCTTCGTATTTACACCACACGCTGTGATACATTGTTCGGTGTGACCTACATGGTAGTTTCACCGGAGCATCCGATCATTGATAAATATAAAGACGAGCTGGGCAACTGGGATGAGATCGAGGCATATCGTGAGCAGGCGTCCAGAAAGTCTGACTTTGAGCGTGCAGAGCTGGCAAAGGATAAGACTGGTGTCCAGATCGATGGTCTGACCGCCATCAATCCGGTCAACGGAAAGGAAATTCCCATCTGGATCTCTGACTATGTACTCATGAGCTACGGAACCGGAGCCATCATGGCAGTTCCTGCCCATGATGAGCGTGACTGGGAGTTCGCAAAGAAATTTGGTCTGCCTATGATCCAGGTTGTTGCGAAAAACGGTGAGGAAGTGGATATCAACGAGGCAGCATTCACGGATGTTGCGACCGGCGTTCTGATCAACTCTGATTTCATCAACGGTCTGGAAGTAAAAGACGCCAAGGAAAAGATGATCGAATTCCTTGAGGAGAAAAAGATCGGAACCGCAAAGACAAACTATAAGCTGCGTGACTGGGTATTCTCCCGTCAGCGTTACTGGGGTGAGCCGATCCCCATCATCGAGTGCGAGAAGTGTGGATTTGTTCCGGTAGATGAGAGCGAATTACCCCTGCTGCTTCCTGATGTTGACAGCTATATGCCTACCGATAACGGGGAGTCTCCGTTGGCTGCCATGACAGACTGGGTAAATACCACCTGCCCCTGCTGTGGTGGACCTGCAAAGCGTGAGACAGATACGATGCCCCAGTGGGCAGGATCTTCCTGGTATTTCCTCCGCTATACGGATCCGAACAACAACGAAGCCCTTGCCAGCAAGGAAGCTTTGGAATACTGGATGCCGGTTGACTGGTACAACGGAGGAATGGAGCATACGACCTTACATCTTCTGTATTCCCGTTTCTGGCACAAATTCCTCTATGACGAGGGTGTGGTAAATACACCGGAGCCTTACCAGAAGCGTACCTCTCACGGTATGATCCTCGGTGAGAACGGTGAGAAGATGAGTAAATCCCGCGGAAACGTGGTAAATCCTGACGATATCGTTCGCGATTACGGCGCAGACACACTGCGTACCTACGAGATGTTCATTGGTGCATTCGATCTGGCTGCTTCCTGGTCAGAGGATGGTGTGAAGGGCTGTCGCCGTTTCTTAGAGCGTGTATGGAAGCTGCAGGAGATCATGACAGACGAGACCGGTTATTCGAAGGATTTAGAGACTAAGCTGCATCAGACCATCAAGAAGGTCAGCAACGACTTTGAGAATCTGAAGTATAATACCGCTATCGCAGCCATGATGGCGCTGATCAATGATTTCTATAAAAAGAACTCTATCACAAAGGATGAGTTCAAGACCTTCATCACACTGCTGAATCCGGTGGCACCTCATATCACGGAGGAGCTTTGGGAGATTGCAGGCTTTGAGGGCAGAGTCTACCAGACCACCTGGCCGGAGTATGATGAGGCAAAGACGGTAGAAGCTACCGTAGAGATCGCGCTCCAGATCAACGGCAAGATCCGCGGTACACTGGTGATCGCCAAGGATGCCGCTAAGGATGATGTTATCGCAAAGGCAAAGGAGGAGCTTGCTGACAAGCTCACCGGAACCATCGTGAAGGAGATCTATGTACCCGGACGTATCGTGAATATCGTTCAAAAATAGGAGGAAAAAAAGAATGGGAATGACAATGACGCAGAAGATCCTGGCAGCACATGCGGGATTAGAGAGCGTAGTAGCCGGACAGCTGATCGAGGCAGATCTTGACCTCGTATTAGGCAACGATATTACATCTCCGGTTGCGATCCATGAGATTGAGAAGATGAATGTAGAGGGTGTGTTCCACAAGGACAAGATCGCCCTTGTCATGGATCATTTTGTACCGAACAAGGATATCAAGTCCGCAGAGCACTGCAAGTGTGTGCGTGAGTTCGCCTGCAAAAATGAGATCACCAACTATTTTGATGTGGGAGAGATGGGAATCGAGCATGCTCTGCTTCCGGAGAAAGGTCTGACGGTTGCCGGTGATGTGATCATCGGTGCAGACTCCCATACCTGTACATACGGAGCACTGGGCGCATTTTCTACCGGTGTCGGAAGTACGGATATGGCAGCCGGAATGGCCACCGGACGCGCCTGGTTCAAGGTACCTTCTGCCATCAAGGTGGTGATCACCGGAAAGAAACAGAAATATGTGAGTGGTAAAGATGTGATCCTTCACCTGATCGGTGAGATCGGTGTGGATGGTGCATTGTACCAGTCCTTAGAATTTGTCGGAGACGGCATTGCAGAATTGTCTATGGACGATCGCTTTACCATCGCGAACATGGCCATCGAGGCAGGTGCAAAGAACGGCATTTTCCCGGTTGATGCCCTGGCTGAGGAGTACATGAAGGAGCATTCCAAGAGACCGTACAAGATCTACGAGGCAGATGAAGACGCAGAGTATGTGCGTGAGGTAGTGATCGACTTGAACACCTTAAAGCCCACTGTATCCTTCCCTCATCTTCCGGAGAATACAAAGACCATCGATGAAGTAGGTGATATCACCATTGATCAGGTAGTGATCGGTTCCTGCACCAACGGACGTTACGATGATCTGGCTGTGGCAGCCGAGATCTTAAAGGGCAAAAAGGTGAAAAAGGGACTGCGTGTGATCGTGATTCCCGCTACTCAGCAGATTTATCTGGATGCCATGGAGGCTGGCTTTATCCGTACCTTTATCGAGGCAGGCGCGATCGTGAGCACACCGACCTGCGGACCTTGTCTTGGTGGATATATGGGTATCCTTGCAGAAGGTGAGCGTTGTGTTTCTACTACTAACCGTAACTTTGTCGGACGTATGGGTCATGTAAACAGTGAGATTTATCTGGCAAGCCCCGCAGTTGCTGCGGCGAGTGCTCTGACCGGTAAGATCTCTGATCCGAGAGAAGTATAGGAGGAAAAAGACATGAAAGCAAACGGACGTGTATTTAAGTATGGAGATAATGTGGATACTGACGTTATCATCCCTGCAAGATATTTAAATTCCTCCGATCCCGCAGAGCTGGCAACGCACTGCATGGAGGATATTGATAAAGAATTCGTAAATCAGGTTCAGAAGGGTGATATCATTGTAGCAGATAAGAATTTCGGCTGCGGTTCATCCAGAGAGCATGCACCTATTGCCATTAAGGCTTCCGGTGTCAGCTGTGTCATCGCTGAGACCTTTGCACGTATTTTCTATCGCAATGCGATCAATATCGGACTTCCGATCATTGAGTGTCCGGAGGCCGCAGCAGGCATCGCGGCAGGAGACGAGGTTGAAGTGGATTTCGACAGCGGCGTGATCACCAACAAGACAAAGGGAACATCCTTCCAGGGACAGCCCTTCCCGGAGTTTATGCAGAAGATCATCAAGGCTGAAGGTCTCGTGAACTACATTAACGCGAAATAGATAAATATAAAACGAGATACATACTCTGCTCCGTTCCGTTGGAACAAAGTCGCAGAGTACTGCATCTCGTTTTATTTTATATGCTTCAGATACTCCCGATATGATTTCGAAACTTTGACGTGGGTGTAGATCTCCGCGTAATCCCGGGCAGAGAGCCCGGTTATATAGTTTGTTGGATAATTGCGGTTGATCCCGGCAGCTTTGGCGAGGTCAACCGCTTTATTATATGCAATTGCTGCCTCGGTCTCGTTCGCGTAGATGCCGATCTGGTAGTTTCCGTTGATATGAATGCGGGTCTGATAGGAGATGCGTCCGTTATCATCCAGACGACTGACACCGTAATAGGGATTGATATTCCGGATATTTTCATAACGAAAATCGTGACAGTCCCCGTTGACAAATTCGTAATCGATTCCTGCCACGGCATAATTTTTGATTCCGTAGCGGGAGAGCAGGGAGACCTGCATCCCGTAATCGTTGACGTAGAGATGACCGCCGCGCTTCAAGATCTTGTGGCCGGAATAGTAAAACAGATCATCGTTGTCAAATTTCAGCTCCAGCTCCGGCGACAGATAATAGGTGAAGAAGCGGCCGGAATGAAGATAGATCGGCGTGCCAAGATACATGCCGTTATCCCGGAAATTCAACAGGATCACGGTCTTCTCAAAGGGGATCCTGTCGTAGCGAAAGAATGCATCCGGAAGAGCCGCAGAGCGGTCAGCAAGCATGGTGCGGGCCTGATCATAGACAGCATGTGCTTCCTCAAAGGTGCAAAAGCTCCCAAGAGAGATGTGTTTGGAACGAAAATGGATATTTGCACGATAATAGGTTGTGCCGTCTTTTTTTGATGCTTCGTATACACCGGTTGCCATGGCTGGTCTCCTTATTGTTTTACTTTACTTTGTAAAAGTGTACCATATTTGTTGACAGATGAAAACGTGTTAATTATAATAAGAAGAAATTATTTAGAAAGATAAAGGTGAGCATCATGTCTATTTATTACTCAAGTACACGTAATGCAAAGGATAAAGTAACTGCATCCCAGGCGATCTTAAAGGGTCTGGCGGATGACGGCGGTTTATTTGTTCCCAGTGAGATCCCTGCACTGGATGTCAGCCTTTCCAAGCTGGCAGATATGACCTACCAGGAGACTGCTTACGAGGTAATGAAATTATTTTTCACGGATTTTACCGAGGAGGAGTTGAAAAATTGCATTAACAGTGCTTATGATTCAAAGTTTGATACAGAAGAGATCGCACCGCTCGTAGAAGCAAAGGGTGCTTATTATCTCGAGTTGTTCCACGGCGCAACCATCGCATTTAAGGATATGGCACTTTCCATCCTGCCTCATCTTCTGATCACTGCAGCCAGAAAGAACAATGTAAAGAATGATATCGTGATCCTGACCGCGACATCCGGAGATACCGGAAAGGCTGCATTGGCAGGCTTTGCTGATGTCAAGGGAACGAAGATCGTTGTGTTTTATCCGAAGAACGGAGTCAGCCCCATCCAGGAAAAGCAGATGGTTACCCAGAAGGGCAAAAATACATACGTTGTCGGCATTAACGGGAACTTCGATCAGGCACAGACCGGTGTGAAGCAGATGTTCAATGATGCAGACTTTGCAAAGCTGATGGACAAGAATGGCTATCAGTTTTCATCTGCGAATTCCATCAATATCGGAAGACTGGTACCTCAGATCGTTTATTATGTATATGCGTATGCAAAGCTGTTAAAGGAAGGCGTGATCGCAGACGGCGAGAAGATCAATGTGGTCGTTCCCACCGGTAATTTTGGAAATATTCTGGCTGCATTTTATGCAAAGAATATGGGTCTCCCCATTGCAAAGCTGATCTGCGCATCCAATGAAAATAAGGTGCTGTTTGACTTTTTTGAGACAGGAGCTTATGACAAGAACAGGGAGTTCATGCTGACCAGCTCACCGTCTATGGATATTCTGATCTCCAGCAACCTGGAGCGACTCATTTACCGTATTGCAGGAAATGACGCAAAAAAGAATGCAGCTCTGATGAAAAACCTTGCCTCCAAAGGTGTTTATGAGATCACACCGGAGATGAAAGAGCAGCTGGCAGACTTTGTCGGTGGTTATGCAACAGAGGAGGACACCGCAGAGACCATCAAAAATCTTTATGATGAGACCGGCTATGTTATTGATACACATACGGCAGTTGCAGCTGCTGTTTATAACGAGTATAAGAAACAGAGCAATGATGATACAAAGACCGTGATCGCCAGCACGGCATCACCCTTCAAGTTTACAAGAAGCGTGATGACTGCGATTGATAAAAAGTACGATGCAATGGGTGACTTTGAACTGGTGGACGAGCTGAGCAAGATCGGTAACGTTGCAGTTCCTCAGGCGATCGAAGACATCCGAAGCGCAGCGGTTCTTCACGATCATGTCTGCGAGGTAGAGGACATGCCTAAGACGGTTAAAGAGTTTCTTAATATTAAATAACAAAAAAAGAGTCGCTTGCGACTCTTTTTTTATGACTACATTTCCGATACTACAATATTTACAACGCCGAAAGGAAACAGAGCAGGGAAGATATACATGTGAGCTCCACCGGAGATGGCTTGCTTTTCTCCGGAGACCGGAGCCTCCAGTCCCAGCTCCACGTTATAGGAGTTGGAGATGTTGACATTAAACAGTCCGTTGTGCAGATTTAAAAAGTCTTCCATGGAAGCTTGCACATATTCATCAAACGTTGTAAATTCCTCTGAAACGTATCGGCTGGCAAACTGGATCGCTGCCTCCTCTGACATATCCAGGACAGAGGTCAGACAATAGGAACCGGTCACCATCTGTGCCGCGAATTTTTGTGTCGGATAAGAGGTGGAACGGATCACAGGGCGCAATAATGTAAAATCGCCACCGATAAAACGGATCAGATTGTTTAATAAAAGCTGCAAATAAGACAGTTGATATTCCTTGTTTGAGGATTTCAGATCCGAGCAGTAATCCCTCACAAGAGAGAGAACCGTCTCGCCGTCTTCCAAAGGAAGATCTTCTTCTGCAATGGAATTCTCGGATATATATTCCTTTACAAGGTCATGGAACGTGGCCTGATCAAATACACCCTGTTCCTCAAGGATCTGACCAAGCAGAAGATATTTGGGATACTGTGAAGCCAACAGTTCATTTACCTGTTCTTCCGTTAAGTATCCTTTTTCCACACATAATTCACCAAAACGCTTATCGGTATGAGTCTGTGCGATGCGGATATCCTCAATCTGCTGTGCATCCATCAGGGAGGCGTGCATCGCAAGCGTACCAAGCTGGATATGTGCGGTAGATTCTTTTTTCATAGCATCGATCAGCTGTTGCTTTGATACGACACCCTTGTTCAGCAGAAAACCGCCAAAAAATTGTACAAACATAACTCTTTCCTCTATATGTAAGATGTAGGGTAGTTGACTGGGTTAATCGAATTTTGCAGATACGATTGCTTTGATCTGTTCTGCATTGATCGGTTTCTGGACAAAATCCTTCGCACCTGCTTCAATCGCAGCTTTTAATTGCTGCTGTGTTCCGACAGATGATACGATAATGATCTGGGCGCTGGAATCCTCAGCAATGATCTCTTTGACTGCTGTTATACCATCCTTGATCGGCATGATGATGTCAAGGAAAATAATGTCAGGCTTTTCTGAGATGTATTTCTCGACGGTTTCCTTTCCATTGACAGCTTCAATAAAATTAACAGCCCCCATGGAGGACAACACATCCTTTAATTGTTTACGGGCGAGGATGGAATCATCGCCGATTAATATTTTTGCATCCTTTAACAGCATAGCAGTACTCCTTTACTGAAAATTATTCTCACTATAAAAAGTGTACAACTTTTTGGATAAATAGGCAATAACCATTTTCTATTTTGCATATATTTCTTGGCAAAAGTGACGTTTTGTGATATCATCGATATCATCTGAGAGGAAATAAGAAAAGTGAGGTAATCGTATGGGTTCAGATTCTTTTATGGTACTATTTGATTTGATCATTCTGTTTTATGGATTATATCTGGTTTACAGTGCTTACCAGATGAAAAAGACACATCAGCCGCCCAATATGATCATCAATCCGGCCGATCTTGTGGGGGCACGTGATACAAAGGGCTTTTGTGAAGCCATGTTCAAGCCGACAGTTGTGTTTGGAATGATGGCAGCCCTATATGGGATCGTCGGATTTGTCAATGACCGGTTTGTGGACGAGCCTATGGTCAACTTTGTGTCCATCGCGCTGTTTTTGATCCTGTGCTTCTGGTATTTGCGGGAGACAAAAAAATACAAATCACAGTACTTAAAATAGTGTATCGAAAAAGGAGCCGCTGTGATATGCACCTGTCAAGCAGACAGGGGGCATATTACAGCAGCTCTTTTCTTTCGCTTTTTCAAATTATCGTTGATCCATGGGAACGTAATCCCGGTGTGGTGAGACATTCATGTATGCAGGGCGCATGATCTTTCCGCCGCAGCAAAGCTCTTCCATGCGGTGTGCGCTCCAGCCGGCGATACGTGCGATCGCAAAGATTGGGGTGTATAATTCCAGCGGAAGATCCAGCATGGAGTATACAAAACCGCTGTAGAAATCCACATTCGGGCTGACGCCCTTGTAGATCTTTCGTTCATCAGAAATGATCTGAGGAGCAAGGCGCTCGACCAGTGCATAAAAAGCAAATTCTTTTTCGTAGCCCTTTTCAATGGAAAGACGTTCCACGAAAGAGCGGAAGATGACTGCACGCGGGTCTGAGAGTGAGTAGACGGCGTGACCCATACCGTAGATCAGACCTGCGTGATCAAAGGCTTCTTTATGCAAAAGCCTGCGCAGATAATTGCCCACTTCCTCCTCATCTGTCCAGTCCTTGATCTCGGCCTTCATTGCCTCAAACATCTGTACCACCTTGATGTTGGCGCCGCCGTGCTTGGGACCCTTCAATGAACCGAGGGAAGCAGCCACCACCGAATAGGTGTCTGTTCCGGAGGATGATACGAGATGTGTGGTGAAGGTGGAGTTGTTACCGCCGCCGTGCTCCATGTGAAGGATCAGGGCGATATCGAGAAGCTTTGCCTCTAAGGGTGTATATTTTTTGTCCGGGCGGAGTGTGTAGAGAATGGTTTCCGCCGTGGAAAGATTTGCTTCGGGTGTATGGATAAACAGGCTTTCACCATCGTGATAATGGCGGTATGCCTGATAGCCGTAAACAGAAAGCAGTGGAAACAGGCTGATCAGCTGCAGACACTGGCGAAGCACGTTTGGTGCAGAGGTGTCATTGGCTGCATCATCATAGGAATATAAGGTAAGTACACTGCGCGCAAGCGTGTTCATCATATCCTTGCTGGGTGCCTTCATGATAATGTCACGGACAAAGCTTGTGGGCAGTGAACGGTAGTCTGCAAGCAATGCACAAAACTGCTTTAATTCTTCTTTTGTCGGCAGCTTGCCAAACAGCAGAAGATACGTGCATTCCTCGTAACCGAAGTGACTGTCCGGCTGGATGCCGCGGACAAGATCCTTCACGTTGTAGCCTCTGTAAAACAATTGACCGTCAGCGGGAACGGATTTTCCGTCAACGATCTTTGTGGAATTGACTTCGGATATCTCGGTCAGACCGACGAGAACACCTTTTCCGTTCAGGTCGCGCAGACCGCGTTTTACATCATACTTGGTATATAACTCAGGATCAATGCAGTATGAGCTGATGCTCTGCTTGGCCAGCTCCTGGAGTTCGGGGGTGATTTCGGCAAAATTACGCTCCATTTGATACGCCTCCTTTTCCTGTTTATGGTAAAAAAATTGCCTCTGAAAAACTATCATAACATAGAGTGAAGTCAAAAAACCACAAATTTCAGAAAGTTTATAGAATTTTAACATTTCGGTAAAATTATAAAATAAAGTTTTTTAATTGTCATAAAATAACCACTTTACGGATAGAGAAAAAAATGTTAAGATGTTAACGATTGAGTAGGAATCAAACCTAACAGCAAAATCTTTAATTTTTAAAGAAATAAAATTCAAGAAAAGAGAGGTAAACACAAGATGGCAGCAATCGATTTAACTAAGTATGGCATCACCGGAACAACTGAGATCGTTCACAATCCTTCCTATGAGATGTTATTCGAGGAAGAGACCAAGCCGGAGCTGGAAGGCTACGAGAAGGGTCAGGAGACTGAGCTTGGAGCTGTGAACGTTATGACTGGTATCTATACAGGCCGTTCACCGAAAGACAAATATATTGTTATGGATGAGAACTCTAAGGACACTGTATGGTGGACCTCTGATGAGTATAAAAATGACAATCATCCCATGAGTGAGGAAGTTTGGGCAACCGTAAAGGATCTTGCTAAGAAAGAGCTTTCTAATAAGAGATTATTCGTCGTAGACGCATTCTGTGGAGCAAACAAGGATACCCGTATGAACGTTCGTTTCATCGTTGAGGTAGCTTGGCAGGCACACTTTATCAAGAATATGTTCATCGTTCCCACTGAGGAGGAACTGGCAGATTTCGAGCCTGATTTTGTTGTTTACAATGCTTCTAAGGCAAAGGTTGAGAACTACAAAGAGCTTGGTTTAAATTCTGAGACCTGTGTTGCATTCAACATCACCAGCCGTGAGCAGGTGATCATCAACACCTGGTACGGCGGAGAGATGAAGAAGGGTATGTTCTCTATGATGAACTACTATCTGCCGTTAAAGGGCATCGCTGCAATGCACTGCTCAGCGAACACTGATATGAACGGTGAGAATACCGCGATCTTCTTCGGTCTTTCCGGAACAGGTAAGACTACATTATCTACCGATCCTAAGCGTCTCCTCATCGGTGATGACGAGCACGGCTGGGATGACAACGGCGTATTCAACTTCGAGGGAGGCTGCTACGCAAAGGTTATCAATCTGGATAAGGATTCTGAGCCTGATATCTACAATGCGATCAAGCGTGACGCTCTGTTAGAGAACGTTACTGTTGACGAGAACGGCAAGATCGATTTCGACGATAAGAGCGTAACCGAGAATACTCGTGTTTCTTATCCGATCCAGCACATTAACAACATTGTACGTCCTGTATCTTCTGCACCGGCAGCAAAGAATGTGATCTTCCTGTCAGCAGATGCATTCGGCGTACTTCCTCCGGTATCTATTCTGACTCCTGAGCAGACAAAGTACTACTTCCTGTCAGGATTTACCGCAAAATTAGCAGGTACCGAGCGTGGAATCACCGAGCCTACTCCTACCTTCTCCGCTTGCTTCGGTCAGGCATTCTTAGAGCTGCATCCGACCAAGTATGCAGAAGAGCTTGTTAAGAGAATGGAGCAGAGCGGTGCAAAGGCTTACCTTGTAAACACCGGATGGAACGGAACCGGAAAGCGTATCTCTATTAAGGATACTCGTGGAATCATCGATGCGATCTTAAATGGCGATATCAACAACGCTCCCACCAAGACTCTTCCGATCTTCAACTTCGAGATCCCTACAGAGTTAACAGGTGTTGACACCGGAATCCTTGATCCTCGCGATACCTACGCAGATGCTGCTGAGTGGGAGACCAAGGCAAATGATCTTGCTGATCGTTTCATCAAGAACTTTGCAAAATATGAGAGCAATGAGGAAGGTAAGGCGCTCGTAGTTGCTGGTCCTCAGAAATAAGATCAGGTTAAAAAATTTGCAAAAGAGAAGTTTTTTCCATTGCGGATTACCATGTATTAAGTTATAATTTTGATAGAAACTAATAGTGTGAAATGCCTGAGATGTGCGACACCTCTTGTTATTTTGAACCTACATTTACTTTCAACGGGATTCCTACATGAATTTGTGGATGTCAGGCCTTATCTTAGGATCAGAGGAAGACAGAAGCAAGGCTGCGGTTACCCACCTAGCTTTGGCTAGGAGTCAAAATACAAGAAACGGCATTTTGGGTTTTTACAAAAGAATCATAAGCTGCAAAAGCGAAACAGATTTTTCTGTATGACACAAAAGATAAAATATCAAAAAACAAAAGAAGCTGCAGATTCAAACTGCAGCTTCTTTTTACATTCTAGTGGAATATCAGAAAGTGAAATGATCACATGAAAACAATTCGAAGGATTGACAGGAATCAACTGGTAGTCGCTTGTCTGTTTGGGATCTGCGTGCTGCTCATATTCCTTATATTTTTTATCAGTAATCACACAGCCGAAACGAAGGGCAATGCTTCCTCGCAGGTGACATCTGCGGATGTGGAGGAAGCGTACGCTTTTTTGGCGCAGGATGAGGCTGTAAAGCGTGTGCTTTCGGACGTGTCATCGGAGGATCTGTTTACCTATGCGGATTATCGGGAGTTTTTGGAGCAATTGCATCTGTGGGAGGCGGCAGATTTTGAACAGCTTCCCGGCTGGGATACATCGGGGAAGGAAGGCATGTCTTTAGCAATGCTTTGGCAGAGCAGGGACCTGGTTGCGGAGCTGTTTGAGATGACAGCAGAAGAGCAGGAGGATACCACGAAAGAGGAATCTGCCGAAGCGAATAAGAAACCGGCGGCTATGACTGCTGTGGATGAACACACAAAGGTACGCGTTCTTTTGTTACAGGATAAAAAGCCTCTGCGGGAGGAAGTATATGTTTCTGCAAACCAACCGTATGAGATCACATGGAAGGAACATACAAAAACCAAAAAGAAAGATCAAATGATCCGGGCCGGTCAGTTAAAGCTTGACATCGGAGAGGCTGCTGAGATATCCTCGAAGAAAGGTGACGTATACCTGACTGACGAAAAGGGAACACGTGCATCGCTTGGTTATCGCGGCAGCTTTTGGATCACCCGTTATGCGGATGGCTACGCGCTGGTCAATGAGGTGGAAATCGAAGATTATCTGTATGGCGTGGTACAGAGCGAGATGCCCGCCTATTTTGAAACAGAGGCCTTGAAGGCGCAGGCTGTCTGTGCAAGAACCTATATCGTGTCGCAGCTGATGCAGGAAAACTATCCGGACTATCATGCGGATGTGGATGACTCCGTGAATTTTCAGGTGTACAATCAGGCATCCCCGGATGAGCGTGTGGTGAAGGCTGTAAACGCAACGAAAGGTCTGATCCTTGAAGCAGATGGTCTTCCGGTCAATGCGTACTTCTTTTCCACCTCGCATGGAATGACCAGCGGAAGGGAGATATGGGGACTTTCCGATCTGCCTTATCTGCAGCCGGTGCGTGGAAATGTTCAGGTGGAGCCTGTGGATCTCTCTAAGGAAGAAAACTTCCGGACGTATATCCGCGAAACAGATAAGGATGACTATGATGCCTCCGGCAGCTATTATCGCTGGAAGGCTGTTCTGGATATTACAACCCGTTTGAACGATGTGAAAACGCTTCTTTGCAGGATTGAGGGATCACAGCCTGATCATGTTACAATCACAAACAACGACGGGCAAAGGATCCGTGCCGCAGAAATTTCGGACTGGAAGAACGCACAGCAGCTGAAGGTGTTAGAGCGTTCATCCTCCGGGGCCGTGACATGCCTTCAGATCGTCTTTTCTGAGGGCAGGGTGGAGATTACCAATGAGAGCTATATCAGACAGGTGCTCGGACTGTGGATCCGTACGATGCAGGACAAAGACGGCAGCTTTGTAAATGCAGGCGAGATGCTTCCCAGCGTTTATTTTTATATTCAGCCGGTCAAAGAGGGTATCGTGCTGTTTGGAGGCGGATATGGCCATGGCATCGGCATGAGCCAGTATGGAGCGGATGGGATGGCAAAGACGGGTGCGGATATGAAGGACATTTTGCATTTTTATTATCAGGATGTGGAGCTGATACAGCTTTATGCAAACGAAACATGAGAGAAGCTGTCTGCCTTTCGGCGTTATGTGCCGATCAACCGATACATGAGTGAGGATCATACATGAAGATCATAAGAGAAGTAGTAAGGTTTGTACAGGAGTGTAAGGATGACAATGTGACTGCATATGCGGCCCAGTCTGCTTATTTTACGTTGCTTTCGCTCATTCCGTTTTTACTCTTTTTTGGAGCAATGTTAAAATATACGCCGGTCTCACTGGACTTTATCATAAAAGGTGTGAATCTGGTGCTGCCGGATTACGTTTCCGGTTTTATGGTGAGCATTATCAGGGAAACCTACGAGAGCACGTTGGGACTGATCTCCCTTTCTGCAATTTTTGCCATCTGGTCAGCTGCGAGAGGCATCCAGTACCTGACCGAAGGACTGAACAAAATGTATGACCTGGAGGAGACGAGAAACTGGGTAGTGCTGCGGTTTTGGGCCAGTATCTATACGTTTATCATGATCTTCTCACTCATACTGATGCTGGTTCTGCTCGTGTTTGGGCGTACGCTGCAGCATTGGCTGACACAGTATGTTCCGGGGCTGGCAGTTGTTACAGATGTGCTCCTCAGACTGAAAAGTCTGATCGGCATTGGCGGGCTGACCTTTATCTTTGCCCTGTTTTACTGGGCGTTTCCAAACCGGAAAGGCAAGGGCGGACAGCGGATCACATACCTGAGGCAGCTTCCCGGGGCATTGATCTGTGCGGTTGCCTGGTACTTGTTTTCCTTTGGTATTTCTGTTTACGTGAATTATTTCCATGGTTTTTCCAGCTACGGAAGTCTGGCTACGATCGCGCTGATCATGTTCTGGCTGTATTTCTGCATGTATATTCTCATGGTCTGCGCCGAGGTCAACAACCTGTATTCCGAGCGGATCTTCTATTTTTTAAAAAAGAGGCGGCGTCAGAAGTGCAGGAAGGCTTGAACAATTCCCATACAAAGGTCTGTAAGTGCCAAAGTTGTTACTGTTCAGACCCACGTCACGCACCCTGCTGCGGGGCGTGGAGAGAACGTGTAAAGGAGCCAATGCTTCCCTGCCATGCCG
>JAQYOU010000092.1 GCA_028727105.1 bacterium | reverse complement strand
AGTAATTACTATGATTACCGCTGCATTGGCATTTACCATGACTGTCTGTGGCAGTTCAACCGCAATTGCAGCATCAGAATTAACAGCGGAAAGCAAACCGGCTACCCAGTATACGATTGATGCAAATCAGGAAGTTTATGCATTGCTGGATTTTGAAGATACTACGGAGTTTGAGAATGCGACCAAAGGTCTGCTTGCTTCTCCGGATACTCTGGATATTTGTGATGAAAACGGGAAGGTTGTATGGAGTCAGACGGCATATGCTTTTCTGGATCAGGATGCTCCGGATACAGCAAATCCCAGCCTTTGGAGAGATACACAGCTGAATCATATTTATGGCCTTTTTGAAGTAACCGATGGAATTTATCAGGTGCGTGGCTATGATATGTCAAATGTCACATTCATAAAAGGCGATACAGGATGGATTGTAGTAGATCCATTGATGAGTGTAGAGTGTGCACAAGCGGCTCTTGCCCTGGTGGAAGAGAATCTGGGCACTTTTCCTGTAAAGGCAGTGATCTACAGCCATTCCCATGTTGATCATTTCGGTGGAGTCAAGGGAATTGTTTCGGAAGAAGAGGTACAAGCCGGCAATGTGCAGATACTTGCACCGGAAGGCTTTGAGAAGCATGCTGTCAGCGAGAATATTTATGCAGGTACTGCTATGGGACGAAGAGCAAGTTATCAGTATGGAACAATGCTTGAGGGTGGTGAAACAGGATCCCTTGCCATTGGTATTGGTATGGGACAGTCCAAGGGCAGCACAAGTTATATTTCTCCTACACTTGAAATCACACAAACTGGTGAGAAGCATACCATTGACGGAGTGGAAATTGAATTTCAGCTTACTCCGGGTACCGAAGCACCGGCAGAGATGAACTTCTGGATTGGATCCAGAAATGCTTTGTGGATGGCTGAAAACTGTACAGGAACACTCCACAATCTGTATACACTTCGCGGAGCCCAGGTGCGTGACGGAAACGCATGGGCAGAGTACATCATGGAATCTCTGGCTCTCTATGGTGATAAGGCAGATGTGGTATTCCAGTCCCATAACTGGCCACATTGGGGAAATGACATTATTCAGGAATATATGATCAATACGGCAGCTGTATATAAGTTTATTAATGACCAGACATTGCTTTATATTAATGAAGGTTATACGGAAACAGAGATTGCCAATATGATCCAGCTTCCCGAGGAACTGGAGAAAGTCTGGTATACCCGCCAGTATTACGGTACAGTTTCTCATAATTCGAAGGCAGTATATGAGAAATATATGGGCTGGTATGACGGTAATCCTGTCCATCTTGCTGAACTTACACCATCGGATTATGCCCAAAAGCTGGTAGAATATTTCGGTGATACAGATGCTGTTCTTGAAAAAGCAAAAGAAGATTTTGCCAAGGGAGAATATCAGTGGGTGGCTCAGATTACCAATACGCTGGTTTTTGCTGATCCGGAAAATACGGATGCACGTTATCTGTGTGCGGATGCATTGGAGCAATTGGGATATCAGGCAGAATCAGGTCCATGGCGCAGTGCTTACCTTTGTGCTGCACAGGAACTGCGAAATGGTACAAATACCGATGATGCAACGCGAAGTAGCGGTAACGGTGATGTTTTCTTACATATGACACCAGATATGATTCTGGATTATCTGGGAATTTTTGTAGATACGACGAAGATTCCAGATCTGACCTTTACAGCAAATATTATATTGCCGGAAGGTAATTATGTACTCCGCGTAAAAAATGGCGTACTTCTTTATCAGAAGGATGCACAGGATCCGGATGCAGATGTGACATGGAATACCAAACGTGCCGGCCTGTTGGCTGTTGTTCAGAAAAACGCTGAGAATGTTGCTGCTTTGATCGAACAGGAGGGTGATGAGACCTGCCTGACACGATTGATGGATGCGGTTACTGTTACGTCAGAGTATAAATATTTTAATATTATTGAACCATAAAGTTTTGGGGCGGAAGCAGGAGGATATGAATATGAAAAGATTTGTAGCATCTGCTGACAGTGAGACAGATGAAAATATATGGGAGACAGTGGAAGCTGCTTATGTTTATACATTTCCGCTGGTGCTCATGGATGCGACTGAGACCTCGGCAACGAATACAGAGGAATCTGCTACCGAAAAAGCACCTGTAAATCAGTTTATACACAGTGTTGCACTGGCAGATGCACAATTCAGGACTGTGGTGACTCCTAATGTGGATACGATCTATTCACAGGTCTGGTATGATCTAAGCGAGGAGCCGATGGTCTATGAACTTCCGGAAACAGATCGTTTTTGTAAGGTTCAGGTACTGGATGGATGGACAAATACTGCCGCGGTTCTTGATAAGGCTGGTG
>JAQYOU010000091.1 GCA_028727105.1 bacterium | reverse complement strand
GTAATATTTGCAGTTATACTTCAAGAGACAACGGATCTGGGACTATATGCAATTAGTATTGCATCAATAGTTGCGCCCATGATCCCCGTGATCATTATGATAATTGTGCTGACGTCCGGAAAATGGAAAATCAGCAGAATACAAGCAGAAATACATTCATTAAATAAGTAAGCATCTCTTTCCCCTCTTGATAAAATCTTCTCATCCGTGTTTAGAACTGTCTCTTTTCCGACAGTTCTAAACACGGCGATGTACAATTCATACAAACCGTAAATAGCCCTGCTTACCTATATTAATCAAACTTCCAAGTTCAATATTCTGAAGCAGAATATCGGCAAAATGTACTGCCTGTTCATTTACCGGTTTCTCATTTTGAAGAAGCGCTTCCTTTACCCCTTTGATTATCTCTACCCGTTGCTCGCGGGTGTAGGCCTCATTGAATGTTCCATTATTCCATATCTTTTTTAGTTTTGCCGTGTCTGCTCCCAAAGCCCCGGCCATTTCTATAAAATACTCATAATCAGCATCGTACCTCTGCATATCAAACCCATAGATGCGGAGATCTTCCCCCTCACTGACATTTTCGTTATACGCACGCATCCAGCTAAGCAGATTCGCCATCTCATCGGTTTGGTAAATTTGAAAGCCCAATGCGCTGGCAGCCTGTGCCGCTGTTCCTTCGCCGCCATGAATATATCTGTTTGCAGTCTCACAGCAACCATAATCAGCTTCCAATGCATAGGATCTGACGCCATAGTTTTCCACCATAATCTGAAAAACTTCCAACTTTAACTGCTGAAACTCAGCATTTCCATGAGTAGCTTCACCCAGCGCGATAATTCTTGTTTCCTCAGGAATCGTAATATCTGAAACCTGTCCAGCGTATTTGGCAAACTCTGCTGTATCTGCACTCTTTCCGGTTCCAAAACCACCAAACCGGCAGTAAATACCTCCTGCTATGATAATTATTATAAGCATTCCTAACATGATTCTGCGAATGATAAAATGCTTCTTCCTTGATTTACCCATTATAATCTTCTTTCCTTTTCTCTATAATTCTCGTAATGATCTACTACTTCACGATTCGCGCCATCTGGCTCCTGCGATCATTCATTCTCTGTTTCATCAGAAGAATCCCACCCATGAACTCTGCAACATGGGATTGATCTTCATCAATTTATCTATTTCATACAAGTCTGCAATATTATTTCATAATACAAGTAATCTCCTGTATAGGCACTTTCGGAGTAAATCTTTTTCTTGTCATATAATCGAAAGCCAACACTTTCATAATTTCTGGGAGCCACTAAATTACTGTTCGTACATACGATAATCTTCTTCACACCAGAATAGGAATGAATCCTATGAATTGCCTCTTGTAATTGCAAATGTCCATACCCTTTTCTTTTATATGCACTTCGGATTCCATTATGTCCTATTTCTACATATTCCGGTATATTCCGAGGATCCCATGTTACAAATCCTATCGGATAATTATCAATACACGTCACTAAGCCATAGTTGTCGGCAATTTCCGGATTATCATAGAAAAACTCATCTGATTCATGCCAATTCTCATCCCACAGTTCTTTATTCCTTGAATCATAAGAATAAGCGTCTTGTAAAATATCATATAGCGTTCCTCTGGGAAACTCTGAAAATTTTCTAAACTCGAGCATCTTAAACATTCTTCCCCCCCCCCATTCATTTCGGCTTTTGAGCTAAATACAATGAAATCGTATCTATAATCTGAATTTATCTGTGGATATACATTCTTGTCAGTTCCGGTTCATCATCTCCCTGAACCATACACAAAAACTCCCAACCGTATCGCTCATAAAATGATGTATGATCTGTGATCAGATAAACCGACGATAATGTTATAATTCTACATTCATCCATATCTTCTAATTTCCCCTTCTATCTGCCAACAATTTCTTAACAGTATTTGCCGTTCGGATTGTCAACTTTTCTGCAATGCCCGCACCGGCTGTTTTCTTCCACCAATTACATTTTTGATACGCTTTTCTATCAAATGTCCAAAATATAACGTCCTTATAAACTTGTACTAACTCTAACCCGCCAGAAGGTCGTCCAAGCATATCGCAGATCTCATCTGTGGTATCTTCCGTGATAACAAAGATCAGATTGTCATATTTTTCTTTGTTTTCGGTTCCCCACCAGTCCGGTGCGTTATCAAGAATATCGGACAGGTCTTGTTTACTGACAACATGAACCGGAATATCCAGTTTGAATTTATCGTTGATCATCATGTCAATCACATGCTTCATTTCCGTAATATTTTCATTTTCAGATGAAAACAAAACGTTTCCACTGTTTAAATAGGTTGAAACATCCAAAAAACCCAACTGTTCAAATCCATTTTTCAAATCTGACATAACGATCTTATTTCTGCCACTTATATTTGTTCCTCTCAAAAATGCAATATACTTTCTCATAGTTTCCATCCTCTATTCAATTCAGAAATTATCTCTCTCATTGTCAGTCGACATCTTAATTCCATTTCTTTCTCTGGGTTTCAGCATCGCCTTTGTAATTGGATAACCGTTATCATCTGCTGATAAAGGAAATGGTTTTTTGTCTGGTAAGTGATTATTCGCTGAGAGAGTTGCTCGTTTCTTTTTTATGTCAATGATATCATATTGAAATCTCGTACAAACTGGAATTGTCAATTATTAAAAAAAATCAACACAATCATCAGGATGATAAATATTGCTTCAATAATAGCGCCGATAATACATACAATCTTTACTTGATGCCCCTTGAATAATTTTCCCATAGCGAAAAACAGAAATGTACCCAACGCACCTCCTGCTGTGTTTGTAATAAAATCTGTTATATCGCTTGCACCAAGTGCAAATATCCACTGAAGAATCTCAAAACACAGACTTAATATTGCACTGGCGATGATTCCCGATATAACTTTCCTTTTTCCAAAAGGCGAAAAGAAAAAACCCGTTGGGACAAATACCAATATATTATATAAAATTTCCATTCGATGGAATCGCGTATTGGCTAATTGATCGTAATGAAATGGAATCAAATTTATTCCTCTCATGGAAGGAATTTTATCAATGGAATCGGCTAACTTAAAAAGAACCAACCAACAAAGAAATAACAAATATATGCCCATAACAACATATGCAAATACTTTTTCTTTTTTAGTATTCATTCTTATTTTCTCCAGTAAAACATAAAATCCTGATTTTTGATTTTAAATTATATTGTTCTAAATTCCTTTCACCAGAAACATCTCCATGGGCTGCTCATATCCCGGAATGTCAATAACAAAACCACCACAATCTTTATAACCCAATTTTCTGTAGAAATGCTGCGCGTCTTCGTCAACCTGAGTGGAAGTTAAAAGCATGCCGTAACCCTGTGATTTCATATCCTTTTCCCAATACTCCATAAGCATTTTGCCATAGCCTTTGTTATGATAATTCCAATCAATAAAGAGCATGGTGCAGAACGGAGTATTATCCCAAAAAAGATTATATCGAAGCAATCCAATCGGTTTCCTGTTTTCTAAAAGGATATAGCCTCTTCTGTCCCGAACCTTATTCTCAAATTCTGCTTCCGGCAAATGTTTATCAAGACTGTACCAAAATTCTTTATCATCCATTTGCATATATCTGATCTCAAATGTATCCATACTGAAATCTTTTCCGACCAAACCAAAGTGCTGCTCTACTTTTCTTACAGTCTCATTAACTGTACTATTTTCGGTTCTTTCAATCCAAAAATAGTTACTGCATTTTATATCATTACATCGTTTCTCATTGAGGCTTTTCAAGGTCGCATTACATATTGCCTTTGCTTTTTCAATATCAGATGTGCTGTTTATAAAATCACTGAATGCTTGATGGTCGGGGCGATTACAGTAATCATCAACTAAATCCGATGGTTCTTTTATCAAAAAGACAATTCTTGATGCTTCTGTTAATTTATCAGCCTCTTCCACTGTCAAATGGCAGTCACATAATACAATTTGATTTTTTGAAAGACGAATCAAATCCAATAATACAAAATCTAATTGTTCCCTTGTGTTATCAATTAGCCATTTTTTATATTCCTCTACAGTGCGCCCAAAAAACTCATCAGCATCATTAAAAGCTTTATTCATTGACGGCTGAAAAGCAGGATTTGAAATTTTCTGATGCTTTTCAAACTGCTCATCAATATCATAAACTAATAAATTATAACGTTTACCTAACTCCCGTGAAATCGTTGTCTTTCCGCCACAAGGTGTTCCAGTTATAAAATATACATTTTTTAAATATTCTTTGATTACATTATCTTGAAATATCATCACAATACCTCCGTAAAATAAAAATGCTCCCTTCTGTCCAACGGAACAGATTATCTGTGGATATACATTCTTGTCAGTTCCGGTTCATCATCTCCCTGAACCATGCACAAAAACTCCCAACCATATCGCTCATAAAATGATGTATGATCTGTGATCAGATAAACCGGCGATATTCCTTTTGACCTGCAATCCTCTACCACATAGTTTAAGAGTCTGCCTGTAATTCCCTGACATTTCACTTGTTTATCTTATCAACAATTCATATCCCAGAATGTCCGTAACAAAACCACTTTTCTAACATAATACAAATCCAACAATCGGTCCTAAGAAAATTGCAATATAAATCAATGTAATCCAAGGCTGATAGTCAATATAAAACTCTTTAAAAGTTAAACTCCAAGGATGCTTAATAATTACCCAGCCAAAAAGATCAAACACGATACATATTCCGGTCCAAATAGCCCCTGTAATAACAGCCTCCATCATGGTTGGAACTGCTAATCCGTGCATATACAAATATCCGAAAAGTGAAAATAGAATGATGTTATATAACGGATGCCATGGTTTCGTCTTTTCATATCCCTCTCCCATACCAGGACCATCCTTCATCGATTTCATATGTAGAACCAAAATATTGAAAATCGTATGACCCACACCTATCAAAGTAACAATCAAATACGAAATCCAAAACCATAACATTGACATTCCAAAATTCTGCATAATCTTCACTCTCCTTCTTGAATTCCCGGATACTCTGGCATAACAACCAAACCAACCGGGCGAAGCACTCTAAATATCTTCTATCGCTGTTTTTTACATAATTTCCAACAATTTCTTAACAGTATTTGCCGTGCGGATTGTCAGCTTTTCCGCAATATCTGCACCGGCTGTTTTCTTCCACCAATTACATTTTTGACACTCCCTCTCACACATTCAAACGTGATCCTCGCTTCAAAAAATTATTCTTTTGATTTCTTTAAATGATTTTCTTTTAGCATTTTTGATATATTTTGTACCAAAAAATATGCCGAACAAAAACCCACAAAACATGCACAAGCGATCAAGCCTTGGTGATCTTCATAGATGGCTCCATGAAGATAACTTAAATAGATCGCAACGCCTATCCCAACCACACTTCCAATCATTGCAATAATTCTCTTCGTCATTTCACATATCCTCCGTTCTTTTTCTCAAACAGTATCACAACTCATACGTCAGCTGGTTCCGCCACGATCCTGCCGTCCTCAGTAACTGTCAGATACATCTTTTCTGTTCCCGCATCAAAATGAAACTCCCCGGAAGTCACCACAGTATCATCTTCTGCATACACAGTGAGGGCAAACGGAACCTGTGCTTCTGTTTCCTTGGCGACATAAATAATGTCATTGTTCATAAAAAGATATTCCCCACTCTCACAAGCCGCGTAATAAGTATTGATCATTTTGTGATTCAGATCCTCATAACACATGGAAACTGACCATGCATTACCCGGCTCCAGCTTTACGAATACACCATAGGGCTCCGATTGCGCAATAAAACCATTATAAGCGTTCCATACGGACCGCTCACCCATTCTTGTCTTCACAATGACCTCGTCAATTTCGTCCTTTACAGGAATCGTAATGTCAAAATCCCCGCGCTCAAACATACCGAAGACTGCACTGAACCGAAAACCTACATACAGCTTGCCGTCCTGCTCCTTGGCATAATACCCACAGAAGCCTTCCGGAAATGACCCCGGACAGAAACCCGTCATGTGTACTGCATGTTCGCTGACCTCCACAGAATCAATCCCCGCATCCTGACATGCCCGAAATCCGCCGATCTTCCATCCGAAACGCCCCAACAAAAATATGATGACCAGCGTTGCCACTATGATCATAATGACCTTTACAAATTTTTTCATAACACTTTCCTTCCTACGCGTTTGTTCGTGATCGATGTTTGTTGCACACTCTTCCATCTCACTCTAAATATTCTTTCCATGGCACGCGGCCATTCAGCCAACCGTTCTCCTGCCAGTAACGTGTCTCTGCCGGCAGATCTCCAACCTGATTTTTTCTTGACAGTGCCATCATATGAAACAGAAAGCGAATATAAGGAGAAGGCTTTCCGCAGGATGCCCGCCTGATCTTGCCTGCCAGTGCGGTTATATCCTTCTTTATTTTCTCCTTTTTATCCGCTTTCACTTCTGCCCAGCAGGATGCCTGCACAGCCACGCCATACGTTTTTATGTACGGTACGCCCCAATAAGCAAGCGTCCGTTTTACCGTCTTGATGGCATGCCCAGCTCCTGTTCCCGCGGTCGTCGAGATAACGACAGCCTTTTTGGAAAACATGTCTTTCCGGGGCCGATGCGGGATCCAATACTGATAAAACAGATCGATAAACGCTTTCAACGGCGCAGACGGTGCCATACAATAATTCGGTGTCGTAAATATAAGCAGATCTGCCTGCTCCATTGCATCTGCAATGCGCTTCTTTTCCTCATAAAACGGACATTTTTCTTCATCTTCAATACAGGTATAACAGCCCAGACAAAAATGATTCAGATCCCTTGGCAAAAAGAACTCTGTGATATTTTCTTCCTGCTCTAATGTCTCCGCCAGCATCCTTCCGATGTGATAAGTAGAACCCTTATGATTTTGTCCATGTATCATTGTGATCTTCATTGCTACTTTCACTCCTTCTTATGATTACTCTTTCCATGCTTTCACGATCCTCAGATATTTACATAGATTGATGACCGCTCTTACAGCCTCATCTACGAGGACCGCAAGAAAAACTCCTACGATTCCAAATTTGCACACATATACGAAAAACGCTGCCACACCAACAATACATACCGTTCCGAATATCTGTGTGTAAAGCATCCACTTGGTGTTTCCGCTTCCACGGATGCCGTTTCCGATGATGATATTCGCAGACTTTGATATAATATTGATTCCACTGATCAACAGATAAATGCTACAGGTTGCTATAATGGAAGCATCTTTTGTAAACAACGCCATGATCTGTTCCGGCATCGTCACATCCAAAATGATCATGATCACAGCAACGATCAGACACAATCCATACGCACAGAAACAAACACCCTTGTACTGCGCCAGATCCTTCTTTCCGGTTGCCTCTGAGGAAAGCGTCATCGTACCGCTTCCGATCGCTCCTACAATAACGACAGCCAGAACTTCCACTCCGAAAACAATCGAGTAGATTCCCGCGGCAAATTCATTGATCGTATTCAGAATGCGGATCAGGCACAGGTTTCCGATATTCCATGCAAAATCCTCCAGCGCCGTATTGACTCCAAGCTTTGCCGCCTGAAGATACGTCGAAAGCTTTGCGATCTTAACTCCTTGAAGAGAAGGTCTTGTTGTCAGTTTCTTACTTGTAAAGAATATGTATGCGATAAAGATCGCTCCTGTAAATTCTGCAATCGTCGTTCCGAGCGCAGCGCCTTTGATCCCAAGCGCCGGAAAACCCAATTTGCCATAGATCAAAATATAATCCAAAACCACATTTAATCCTGCACGGATCGAACCATATACGACCATCGGTTTTGTATAATTTGAAGTCTGTAATATGACATTCAGCGAGCTTCCTAATCCCATCAGTAAAAAGACCGGTGCATAAAATCTGGCGTAGCTGAGGCACATCGGCATCAGATTGTCCGATACGCCCATGAATCTGAACACAAACTCTGAACCAAAGAGCCAGAAGAAAAACAGAAACATCGGAACAATATTATTGTATTTGATCAATGCACCTGCATATTCTTCTATGTTTTCTCTGTCATCTGCTCCGACACTCTGACTGATCAATATTGAAGCCCCCGCCGCCAGTGAAAAACAAAATGAAATCGTCGTCCACATGGGTGAGGTAGTGTTGGACAATGCACTCATATCCAGATTGTTAGCTCGCCCAAGAAAGATCCTGTCGATCAACATCTGCAGCTGACTGATCAGATTGCTCAACATAATAGGGACTGCTATTGCAAGCAGTCTCCTTAGATATTCTTTATAATTCATTTCAAACATCCTCCATCATTTGCCTTCTGCTCTATAAAACTCACTCAGATTTTCCCCCATCATCTTTTTTATTCCGGTTAGCAAATAAAGTAGCCAACGCCATTCCCCATAAAGGTTCCAGTGCAAATCCAATGGCGTGGTTATCCCATAACCCACAGCCATTCAATGCAACACCAAAAAGGAGTCCCAATGACAAACCGATGGCGATATGCTGCTCCGTTTCCTTTTCCTTTTTTTCCGACTTCTGCGTTCCCATTCCTGCACAGATGATCGCTACTGCCAACCCTGCAAGAATCCATGGCAATGCCGCCAACACAAAATCCTTTATCATGTTCTGCCTCCGAACGAAATCAAATCCTGTAACTGTGAAAGTACAAAAAAAGATATCAATCCTTTTCTCATTCTTATTGTACAGAATGAAACGTGGCAAATATAGGTCTGTTTTTCATGTGAATGTGTTTATTTTATAGAAAAAAGAGCCAAACGTAAGGATCATTCCTCTAAAAATGTCCTCCGATATTGCGAGGGAGTCACTCCTTCCGCCTTCTTAAATGCTTTTGTAAACACCCGATAATCTCCATATCCGGATTTCTCTGCTATTTCTGCAACTGCATAATCCGTAGACAGCAACAGCTTTTTTGCCTGCTCAATACGGATATTGGTCAGGTATGACAGAAAATTAACACCAATCTCGTTTTTAAACAGCTGGCTGATATACTGTGCACTTAGATGGAATTCCTCTGCCAGAATGTTCAAACTGATCTCCTCGTTTAAATGCTCCTGCATGTACCGTACGATCCCGACGATCGTATGCTCTCCTTCCTCATCCGCCTGTTCCATTTTCTGTTTTTCAAAAATAGCGATCTTCAGATGATCGATGCAAGCACCGAATTCTTCGTAATCAACCGGCTTCAAGATATAATCTGTGATCTGTAGCCGGAGTGCTTCTCTGCAGTAAGAAAAATCATCATAGCCGGAAACGATCACAAAAGCCATATCCGGATGCTTGATCCGGCTCATCTGGATCACTTTTAATCCATTCATGATCGGAATATTAATATCCATAATGACAAGATCCGGCAGGAGTGCGTCAATCTTTGTCAAAGCCTCCATGCCGTCTGCTGCTTCACCCACAACCTCACAATCATGAGCCTCCCAGTCAAATAGCTTTTTAAACCCTTCTCGTATCACTATTTCATCATCCACCAGTAAAACTCTTATTTTTTTCATGATCCTTCTCCTAATAATAAATGGGCCGTCAACCCGCCATCTGTATTTTCTGTATAATGAAGTCCGTATTCCTTCCCGCATAGCAGCTTGATCCGTTTCTGCACATTGACCACTCCGATGCTGTTGCCCTCCAGCTTCATTTCCCGGTCATAGTGAAGCAGCATCTCCTCGATCCGCTCCTTTTTTCCTTCATCAAAACCACTTCCGCTGTCCTTCACACAGACCTCTATTCCGCTCACGGTCTTGTGGGCTGAAATATGGATTTCTCCCTGATAGCCCTTATTCTTCAATCCGTGAAGTAAACTGTTTTCCACAATCGGTTGTAGGATAAAATTAGGCACCGGATATTCGAACAGGGTTTCATCAATGTCGTAGGATACATGCAGCTTGGGATATCGATAGCACATGAGTTCCAGATATGCCATGATCATCTCCATTTCCTCATCCAGCGTGATCATCGGTTCGTTGACCTTGACGCTGGAGCGGAAAAAATCCACCAGCTTCATGATCAGATCCGCTACTTTTTTGTCACCATCCAGCTGCGCCTGAATACGGATCGCATCCAGAGTATTGTAAAGGAAATGCGGGTTTACCTGACTTTTCAGATACAACATGGACATTTTTTGTTCGGTCAGCTCTGCCCGAAGAATCTCCGGGTTTTCCAGCGTCAGATAAAATGCCAATGTCATCAGCGTAAGCCCCATTCCGCTGATCAGCCATGTGGGATGCGTGCCCTGCAGCACACAGATAATCCCCTCTATCATCATGGCAATGCCAATGACAAAACGCTTCTTGGGATGTATCTGTTCCCAATTTGACAGAAGCAGACCCGCGCATAAGAGCAGGTAGAAAACGACACTTGCATAACTGGCTGCAACGTAAGGACCAGCCGAATAATTTCCATCCGGTGTCTGAATATATGCAATCTCTGAGACAAAAACTCCGATTTCTGCTGCCGCAAGGAATACTTTGGCTGCCAGATCCAGACTCCTTGCTTTTCCGGTCTCTTCTTCCACGAGTACGGCAATATACTTATAAAACAGATACACGATAAACACCATTGATCCGATAAAAATACGATGGACGATTTCGTTCAGCAAAGCTGGAACTGTGTCCAAGTGGTTCACGGTATAGATCGTGATCCCATCAAATGCCAGATGTACCAGAAGCGCGACCAATAGCACTGAAAAAGTCCGATGCAGCAATGTATGTTTCCTTTCCGCCCCCAAATAAACATATGCAATAAACGCGATCACCAGGATCAATGCGATTTCCATTCTAAGCATGATCAACTCTCCCCTTTTCATATTCTTCTTCGTAACGGTGAAGCTGCTGAACAGTTCTTCTACTTCTTCACCAGCTCTGCAAATACCGCATCCCGGTCAAAGGTTCCCTCTTCAAAGCCCGGAATCTCTTTGATCGCCTTGCACAGGCTGACACTGAATCCTGTCAAAATGCCTCCGATTTCCTGCTCTGTATACGGGCATTCACCGGTTACGATCAAGGTAGCCAGTCCGTGTACAACAAGCCACATATCACGAAAGTAACGATCGGCGGTAGCCGTTTCCATATGATAGGTTTCCTTTAAGGATTCTCTTACCAGATCCTGGGAATGGTGTAACGCTGTCATAAAACTGTATTTTCCATTGATTGACGTCAGAAACATCAGGCGATAAAGCTCCGGCTCCTCTTTTGCGAAACGGATGTATTGCATTCCCACACCATAAAACGGTGGTTTCATATGAAGACCTTTATCAATATAACTGTCATAAATCTGTTCAGCGGCAATGCGCACCTCTCGCTTTGCTTCTTCAATCGTATGAAAACAGGTAAACACCGGCTGCGTGGAAACGCCCAGTTCCGCTGCCAATGCCTTGGCAGTCAGCGCGTCGATCCCATGCTCGCGTACCACACGCATTGCTGCCTCAACCATTTCTCCTCTTGTATACTTATTTCTTGGAGCCATCTGATCTCTTCCTTTCAAAAAAATAGTCTGCAATATATATCGTATAATATATATTGCAGACTATTATATACATATCATTTAATACTGTCAACCAACTTATCTATATATTTTTGCTATAATGTACAAAGAAATTGCTAATCTAAATCTGCTCACCCACTCAGTGTCTTTTACTTCATCCTTGCAGAAAGCTCCTCGTAGATTGCCTTAGTAGCCGTCTCATCTTCTGCGCTGATCACGATCGTTTCTCCGTTTACTGTCAGGCGCACGCCCTGGCTGGTCTTATTATAAGCATACAACGTATAATCGCCAAATTCCTGATTGTGAAAATGCCCCATTCCGAGCTTGATGGAACCGAAGCCCATCTCCCGGTCTCCTTTTCGATACTGCTCCAGATATTCAATATCTTCAATCTCATCGTAACGAACTGTCAGATCACTCCAGCAGGCTGCTTCAATCGTAAAATCCGAATCATTGTATTGAATCTTAAAGGAACCGGTCGTTAAAAGCAATGCCGCTGCCACAACAATAACTATTACGATCACCCGCACATACTTTCCCGTTGTCTTATAAGGATTGTCAGCATCCTCCGTATAAGTACCTGCCACCTTCTGTTTTCTGTAATACAGATAGGAATACAGGATTGGTGCAAAGATCATAATCAGGAACACCGGAAGAAACATCACGAAAGATACATGCTCCGAAATAAATGCCAGAATCAGCAGTACAAGTCCGCCAAACACCCACACGTTGCCACCGAACCGGTGTGTCGCATTCCAGTTTTCATCATTGCGCAATGCCCACTTCACTTTGATTCCAAGCGTATGATTACGTCTGCATTTTGGCAGATAATTACCAATCAGCACGAACAAAAGTCCCTGAAATAAAAAGTTAAAAAATGTCAGATCAAATTCCAGATCAAACACTGCCTTCGCACAAGTTGCGTTTACCAGAAACGAGATGATCGGAACGATCCAAAATACGATCCCGATGGCCTTTTTGCTCTGGTTCTGATTGCCTTTATCTTTCATTGTCAAAAACAGGCAAAAGAGATGTACCACAATCAGTAACACCGTCTGTATTCCGCTGATCACCATCAAGTGCCCCGTTGTCATTCCACCGGTCAACTTCATTTCTTCTGTCCGGGTATTCACCAATATCCAGAAGATCAATACCGGCACTGCGATCATCATTGATGATAAGACATATTTCCATTTTTCTGCTTTCATACTCATTCTCCTTTCAAATCTGCGATCCAGACCAACACTTCCTCTAATACAGAAGTGTTCAATTCATAATAAATAAATTTTCCTTCCCGGGTATCCCGCACCAGATCTGCGTCCTTTAGGACTGATAAGTGTCTGGAGATTGCCGCTCCGGTGATATCAAACTGATCAGCGATCTCTCCTGCCGACAGCCGTCTTTTCTTAAGCAGCCCCAAAATGTCGCGTCTAACCGGATCATCCAAAGCTTTTAGTGTTTGTTGAACGCCCATCCATGCTCCTTTCATTTAACATTTAACTTAATTGTTAAATGAATAATAAATCAAAAAGTTCCTGTAGTCAAGAACTTTTTGAAAATTGTCGCCATGCTATTCCTTTTGTTTTTACCTCGTGCATCACTTCGTCTCCGACATCTTCTCCATCCACTGATCTGTCAGATTCTCACAAAGCTCAAAGTCGTATTCTTCCGCAGCTTCCTTCATCTGCTTTGACCAGGTACACATGGGTTCCCGGTCAGATACGCTTGTCAATGTTTGGATCAGTTCTTCGATTGTCGTTGAATCCAGATCAGCAATGGCCTCTTTCAATTGTTGCAGAGTATCCCGGATCTCCTCATCGGATCGTTCGATCGTATTCTGGTTCTCTTCACTTGTAGAAAAATACGGAGTCAAAGTTTCCTTTATGGCTTCATATTTTTCCAGAAGATCCACGGTATTTTCCATGATCACGCCCATGTCACGCGCTTTTCCGGCCATTTCAAGCTTTTCAGCAAGAGCTCCCAGTTCAACTGCACCAATCTGTCTGGAAGAACTCTTCAGCGCATGCACCTCCGTTGTATAACGTTCCCAGTCACCGGATTCATAGGAAGCTTTTATCACCTGTTTCTTTTTCTCAATATTTTTATAATACTGATTTAAAACATCTTTATAAATGCTTACACTTCCGATCAGACGGACCGCTTCTTTTACATCCAGTTCAGGGATATTCAGTTCTTCCTCCTGGTTTTTGGCAACGGGCTCTGCCTGCTCCAATTCAATGATCTTATCCTTTGGCAGCCAGTTTCTCACCATTTGCAGCAAGACACTAAATTCGATCGGTTTTGCCATAAAATCATTCATGCCTTCCACCAAAAACATTCCCTTTGCGTTCTCTAACGCATTGGCAGTTAATGCAATGATCGGAACGTCATCATATTCCGGATGCATTCTTCGGATGATATGGGTCGTTTCAATACCATCCATTTCCGGCATCATATGATCCATGAAAATAAGATCGTACATTTTATTTGAAATCATATCGATCGCTTCTGCACCGCTGATCGCAGTTTCTATCTGCGCATTTAATGGTTTCAGTAAGCCTACACAAACGGCAAGATTTACTTCATTGTCATCAACCACCAGAATCTTTGCCTCCGGAGCCGTAAAGGTGATCTCTACCATCTCATCTTTATCCTCATGGATCATAAAGGCTTCATTATTTAGGATACGAAGGATATTATAAGAATACAATGGCTTATTCACAATTGCAGCGTTACGGATCGGACTGTCATGGCTGTCTACGTATCCGTCTATCACGACCACCTTGATATCATCTGTCCGCTCGTTCACCAGTTCAATAAATTTCTCATCCAAAAAATCATAGTCAATAAAAATATGGCTGTACTCGTCCCAATGCTTCTTTGCCTGACCAACTGCGGACGCCTGGCATCCAAGCCGATGGAGATCCCGTATCATCTGCTGTTCTCTGTAAGGATTTGACACACAGATCAATGCATCTACCTTCTCCGGATGTTGCACTGTTTTCGGTGCTTCTTCTGTCAGTTCCAGCTGCGGCAGTATAAACGAAAACGTACTGCCAACCCCGTATTCACTCTCTACGGTAAGCTTTCCATTCATGAGCTCCAACAGATTTCTGGATATGGTAAGCCCCAAACCACTTCCTTCAATATTTCGATTGCGTTTACTATCTACCTGTTGAAAAGAATCAAATATCTTTTTTAAGTCTTCTTCTTTAATTCCGATCCCGGTATCTTTCACGGAAACCTGTAATTCCTTCATCCTTGGCCCCGCATCCTTGCAATTGACAGAAATATACACTTTTCCTTCATGGGTAAATTTGATGGCATTATTTGCAATATTAGTAATGATCTGTTTAATGCGGATCTCATCACCCATCAGCTTTCCGGGCAACATCGGATCCACATCTACGATCAGCGCAACCTGATTGCCTTTGATACGGGTTTGTAAAATATGAACGATATCGTCCACCAGCTGCATGGGACTGTATTCGTTCATATTGATCTCCATCTTTCCGGATTCTATTTTCGAAAAATCCAAAATATCATTGATGATCGTAAGCAGCATTCCACTGGAGCGTTTGATCTGTCGGACATGTGTTTTCACCATCTCGAGATCCGTCTCCCGAAGGGCCATATCTGACATACCAACGATGGCATTCATCGGTGTCCGGATCTCATGACTCATATTTGCCAGAAAATCAGACTTCATCTTGGCTGCCGCTTCTATTTCCCTGTTTGCTCTCATAACCTGCAATTTATTTGAAGCAATTTCCGCGATAATATTTGAGATCCATTCCACATCCTCTACTGCCTGATCGATCTGCACCTGTGAGACAATCGGAATGGTTTTTGAAACTGCATACAACTCATCTTTGTCAATTCCAATCTCATCTGCGATCGTATCCGTTTGTGCTCTTGTAAGCGCCCTGGTAGTAACTTGCCCGCCTATCAGAAATCCATACTGTTTTCCCTCCACCACGATTGGAACTGAAAAATCAATAAGACCTGCATGACAAATATACAAAGCGGCTTTTCCGGTATCACAACAACGTGTCGCATTTTCCCGATCGCAAGCATCACATCGCCGTTTACCCTCCGGTGCTTTCTTTATGTACTCCTCACAAAACGGATTAATGATACGGGATGACGTAATAAAACTGCCATCTGAACAACATAACCCGATTTCTATCCCGTTTTTTTCAATGATCATCTTCTGAAGCTCGATGAGAATATGATTACTGATCAGATCTGTTAATTTCAATTCATCCATTGTTCTTCTCCTTTTACTCACGATCGGTGACGTTTCATCATTTGTCATGATCCGTTCCTAGGGAATGATAATCGTATATTATTTATGATATCATATAACCCCGTCATTCTTCAACAATCGGATGGTAGTAATCTATCAGGTGCTGAATATCCCGGGTACAGTATGCGCATCGTAAATTTATCCTTTTTGTATCTGTTCAGTATCTTCACAGATACGATGCAAAAATGCATGAAAATTGCTTCGCAATGGCATTTTTGCACTCATAAATCATGTTTTCACGGTCTCAGCAGTAAATGCTTCGACCTGTAATGAACAGTTACTCCTTTTTCTATTATATGCTTTACAAGCAGCTTCACATTATGAATATTCATCGGATGATTCATTGTCTCATAAGTTACAATGACATCTTCGCCAGGAATGAACCCATTTTCAATATATGTGTTCAATTTCTGCACAAACTCATTGGAATATCTCGGATCATCCATCCGTCCGGCATGCTCCCAGTAACAAATAATACCGGTATGTAAATTCAGAATCGTAAAATCCGGATGCATTGTCTGCACTTTCCCGGCAATCATCACTTCCAAGGGTCGTTCGTATTTATACAACAAATCCTTTCGGTATTGATAAAGAATATTGGCAATGATCACTTCTGATTTTGATCGCACCATTTCACCCTTTTCTGTTTCATATCTGAGATTTTCCGGATACTTTTCATAAGGTTCATAACTTTCTGCATTCCATCTTCTCAGTTGTTCCTTTGCACTGATTCTGACCGGATTCACAAGATTCCTTCTCGTATCCATGAGTGTGTCATATACTCTGTCTATTGCATCTTCATCATATGTATTCACAAATTTCTCCAATGCATGCAGATTTTTTTCCAACACGGGCCTGACTTTCGTATAATAGCCTTTCTGTGCCAGTGTTTTTGCCAGCTCTTCATCCTTTTTGCTAATATAATGCTTGATATACGCGCTGGTCTCATCACTTTTTTGCTGATGATAATAAAATGTGTTGCCCAACCTCTGCTGTATCTTCAATCCGCCTTCCGGAGCATGCTTCAAATATTCGTTAATAGAACGCAGCATTTGTTTCAATTCTGCAATTTCATATCGTGCCCTATTTTTTATGATATCTTCCTCCCTTTCTATCTGCCCACCACGCCATGAAAAAGCTTCTTGGGCTGATTTTTTGACTTCTTTTCTGGATTTTTTCTGCCCACCAGGCCAACAATAGGCCTCTTGGGCTGACTTTTTGACAACTTTTCTGGATTTTCTCTGCCCACTGGGCCAACAATAGACTTCTTGGGCTGATTTTTTGACTTCTTTTCTGGATTTTCTCTGCCCACTGGGCCAACAATAGGCCTTTTGGGCTGATTTTCTGACATCTTTTCTGGATTTTCTCTGCCCACCGCGCCAACAATAGGCCTCTTGGGCTGACTTTTTGATTTTTTATGAACATCAGCCCCGCATAAAATACGGGGCTGATGAAAGATTTTTATTAGATTTTAAGAGCAATTACTTGTTTGCAATTGCAGCTTGTGCTGCAGCCAAACGTGCGATGGGCACGCGGAACGGTGAGCATGATACATAGTCAAGACCAATCTTGTGGCAGAACTCTACGGAAGAAGGATCTCCACCGTGCTCTCCACAGATACCAACGTGAAGCTTCGGATTTACAGGCTTACCAAGCTTGATAGCCATCTCCATCAGCTTGCCAACACCGGTCTGATCTAACTTAGCGAAAGGATCGTTCTCGAAGATCTTGCTGTCATAGTAAGCATCTAAGAACTTACCAGCATCGTCACGTGAGAAGCCGAAGGTCATCTGTGTTAAGTCGTTGGTACCGAAGCAGAAGAAGTCAGCCTCAGTAGCGATCTCATCAGCGGTCAGAGCTGCACGAGGGATCTCGATCATAGTACCAACCTCGTACTCTAACTCTACGCCTGCAGCTGCGATCTCGGCATCAGCAGTCTCAACAACAACCTTCTTTACGTTCTTTAACTCTTTGATCTCACATACTAACGGGATCATGATCTCAGGTTTTACATTCCAGTCAGCATGCTCCTTCTGAACCTCGATCGCTGCACGGATAACAGCCTTGGTCTGCATCTTAGCGATCTCAGGATAGGTAACAGCCAGACGGCATCCACGATGACCCATCATCGGGTTGAACTCGTGCAGAGAAGCAATGATAGCCTTGATGTCGTCAACGCTCTTGCCCTGTGCGTCTGCTAACTTCTGGATATCTTCTTCCTCGGTAGGAACGAACTCATGAAGCGGAGGATCCAGGAAACGGATGGTAACCGGGCATCCCTCAAGTGCCTCGTAAAGTGCCTTGAAGTCTCCCTGCTGATAAGGAAGGATCTTATCAAGTGCAGCCTCGCGCTCCTCTACAGTGTCAGCACAGATCATCTCACGGAAAGCAGCAATTCTGTCTTCCTCGAAGAACATATGCTCGGTACGGCAAAGACCGATACCCTCTGCGCCAAGCTCACGAGCCTTCTTAGCATCTGCAGGTGTATCTGCGTTGGTACGAACCTTCAGAGTTCTGAACTTGTCAGCCCATGCCATTACACGGCCGAACTCACCAGCGATCTGAGCATCAACGGTAGGAATGATTCCTGCGTAGATGTTACCGGTTGTACCATCGATAGAGATCTCAGATCCCTCTGTAAATGTCTGTCCTGCTAAGGTGAATACCTTGTTCTCCTCATCCATGTTGATATCGCCACATCCGGATACACAGCAGGTTCCCATACCACGGGCAACTACGGCTGCGTGAGAGGTCATACCACCACGAACGGTCAGGATACCCTGAGCTGCCTTCATACCGGTAATATCCTCGGGAGAGGTCTCAAGACGAACAAGAACTACCTTCTCGCCACGCTCATTCCAAGCAACTGCATCGTCAGCGGTAAATACAACCTTACCACAAGCAGCTCCCGGAGAAGCGCCAAGTCCCTTTCCGATCGGTGTTGCAGCCTTTAATGCAGCAGCATCGAACTGGGGATGTAATAATGTATCTAAGTTACGAGGATCGATCATAGCTACTGCTTCTTCCTCGGTCTTATGTCCTTCATCAACCAGGTCACATGCGATCTTTAATGCAGCGGGAGCAGTTCTCTTTCCGTTACGGCACTGTAACATGTACAGCTTCTTGTTCTCAACAGTGAACTCCATATCCTGCATATCATGATAATGATTCTCAAGGATATCACAAACCTTGATGAACTCAGCGTATGCCTCAGGGAACTCCTGCTCCATCTGAGCGATCGGCATAGGTGTACGAACACCGGCAACTACGTCCTCGCCCTGTGCATTGATCAGGAACTCACCCATCAGCTTCTTCTCGCCTGTAGCGGGATCACGGGTAAATGCAACACCGGTACCGGACTCGTCATTTAAGTTACCGAATACCATGGGCATTACGTTAACAGCAGTTCCCCAAGAATAAGGGATATCGTTGTCACGACGATATACGTTTGCACGAGGGTTGTCCCATGAACGGAAAACAGCCTCGATCGCAAGCTTTAACTGCTCTACAGGATCTGAAGGGAAATCTGTACCTAACTGGTTCTTGTACTCAGCCTTGAACTGCTCAGCCAGCTCCTTTAAGTCAGCAGCGGTCAGCTCTACGTCGAACTGAACACCCTTCTTCTCTTTCATCTGGTCGATCAGCTGCTCGAAATACTTCTTACCAACTTCCATTACGACGTCAGAGAACATCTGGATGAAACGTCTGTAAGAGTCATATACGAAACGCTCGAACTTAGGATCAGGGTTACCAGCGATCATAGCTGAAACTACCTCATCGTTTAATCCAAGGTTTAAGATCGTGTCCATCATACCAGGCATAGAAGCTCTTGCTCCGGAACGAACAGATACTAATAAAGGATTCTGCAGATCACCGAATTTCTTGCCGTTGATCTCTTCCATTTTCTTAACGCCTTCCATAGCCTGTGCCATGATCTCGTCGTTGATCTTACGGCCATCCTCATAATACTGAGTACAAGCCTCTGTTGTAATTGTGAAACCCTGTGGAACTGGAAGACCAATTGCTGTCATCTCTGCAAGGTTTGCACCCTTACCACCGAGAAGATTACGCATGGTCATGTCGCCTTCGCTAAACATA
>JAQYOU010000090.1 GCA_028727105.1 bacterium | reverse complement strand
ATGCTCGTATTTGTAGGGATGGATGATGATGCACTGGATGAGTTTCTTGATGCCTGCAAAGCAGAGATGATCGCACCGATTGCCTGCAAGGCGATCCTCACGCCCCATAACGCCGGATGGAGCGGAGAACAATTATATGCGGAACTAGTGCGGGAACACCATTCTCTGAAATGAAAAAATGAATGTAGCAGTGGAAATCACAGTTGTATCGTGGTAAACTAATAGCCATGGACACAAGAATTCAGGGATATTATGCAAATGCAAAAATGCTGGAGCAGGAGGATGTGTTCCGGTATTTTTTTTGTGAATTATCAAAGGAAAGACAACAGAAGATCGAAGTGGTTAAAGCGGATGGCGGCAGAAGAAGCACGCTTGGAGCCTGGACGCTGATGGATCATGGTCTGCGGCAGTTGTACGGCTTGCGTGAGCGGGAGATCACGATCGCATACGGTGCACATGGCAAGCCTTACGTCAAAGACAGACCGGATATTCAATTTAATCTGTCCCATTCCGGTGACTATGTGCTGGCGGCATTCGGGCCGGTGGAACTGGGCTGCGATATTCAGATGATCGGAGAGACCCATCGAAATGACCGGATTGCGGCTCGCTTTTTCACAGAGGCAGAACAGAAGGCTCTCGCGGAAGGCATGGATTTTTACCGTATCTGGGCGCGGAAGGAGAGCTACATCAAATACACCGGGGATGGTATGGCATGCGATCTGCGATCCTTTACGGTTGTGGCAGAGGGGGAGCTGGTGCAGAGCGCAGAAGGGAATGCAAATGTCTGTCTGCCTGCGCTATCGGGATCACAAAATCTACCGGGTGTAAATATATATTTTGCAGAACATGCACTGTCTGATTATGCGATGGCGGTCTGCTATAAAAATGGTGGGGAGCTGCCGGTCATCTGGCAGGAAGTAGAAATAAAATGAGGTAAAGAGTAATGGCAAAACAAAAAGAAGTAAAGACAAATGCGATGCGTATCTTAGAGCGGATGAAGATCCCCTTTACGCATCTGACCTATGAGTGCAAGGAGTTTGAGGATGGCATCCAGATCGCGGACATGCTGGGGCTGCCCCATGAAAAGGTGTATAAGACACTGGTGACCGTGGGCGCCAGCAAGAATTATTTTGTGTTCGTGATCCCCATCGAGGCGGAGCTGGATCTGAAGGCGGCGGCGCGCGCTGTCGGGGAAAAATCCGTGGCGATGATCCACGTCAAGGAGATCAACCAGATCACGGGCTACATCCGCGGAGGCTGCACAGCCATTGGAATGAAAAAGCAGTATGTGACCCGTGTGGATGCTTCGGCGGAAACGCTGGAGACGATCATCGTCAGCGGCGGCAGGATCGGATCACAGATCGAGTTGGCTCCGGCGGATCTGCTGCAGGCGTCAGCGGCAGAGTATGCAGATATCACGATGAAATAAGGACATCAAAAAAGGGAGCCCGGAAGGAAAGATCCGGCGTTCCCTTTTTTCATCGGCTTTCATGGAGCAGTGCCAACAGGCGTGTTGCCTGCTCTGAAAAGGGCTTCAAAAAATTGTCTATGGTCTGGTCTGATTCAAGAACAGCGCCTTCTGTCTGTGTGGCAACCAGTGCGAAACGGTCGCCTGTACTGTATGGCAACAGCATCCCGGACCCCGGGTCATCAGCCATCTCTTTTTGCAGGGTCTTAGTCTGATCACCGGTAATATGGACAGGTAGCTGTGCCGTCAGGGTAAATTGCGTATAGGTTTCATCCTCAACCGAATAGAACAACTCAATATGCAGTTCTTTTTCGGGCTGCCAGATCATATACGGAAGGATTCCGGGAGCTGTGACGAGAGAAATATCACCGCCATGATCTGCCAGCTCATCCATCAGTCCCCTGGAGCGCGCCAGCACGCCGCCCCATTCCGGGAGATGCGGTGTGTGATAGGTGAGCGGCTTCTGTGTATAAAACAGGTGGTGCTTCACGGGGTCGGCACCGGATAGCAGTGTCTGCACCAGCTTTTCCGAGGTGCTGTTCACGGTGGTGACGCGAAAGCCAGTGAATCGCTCCGGCTCCTGCATCAGCCGGTCATATGCCTTGCGAAGGAGAGCGATCAATATCTTTCCGCTTGACGGATGCTCAGAGTATGCGCTGTGCAGATGAAGCATGCCCTCATATTCGCAAAAGATCACGAATGCAGGAACATTTTTTTGGGAGACATAGCCGATGCTGTATTCCCAGAGAATCTGTCCCGGTGCATGATCCGCGCGCATTCCGACGGGCAGCTTACGCTCGATGAAAGAGTAGCTGACCCTGGCATCGGCATCAGGTATCTGGTTCAACGGAAACATATTGGCCTCTGCCTTGGCGGTGATCTGCGGAAGTCCTGCGAGCATGGTGTGCGCAAGCTGATCGATCGGCAGTACATAGTGGCAGGAGCCCTCCCGCGGAAGCGTAAAACCGTTTCGCAGAAAATAGCGAAAAAATGTGTCATTTTCGGAGTCGGATACCTGATAGCATACGTCGAGCGTTCCCCGGCTCTGTTCCAGGGCAGCCTGTTCGGCAGCGCGCCAGAGGGCAGTGGCGATCCCCTGATGCCGGCTTTCTTCTCTGACGATCAGGGAGACGACCTCAAAGCGCCCCTCTGATGTACGTGCCAGAAGGGCACCGCAGGGAAGGTTGTTGATGGAAACACCGAAAAGCATGGTCTCATCCGCTGGCAGAAGCATCTGCCACTCAGCGCTTACGAGAGAAGCGTAGGCACTGCGGGCGGTATGAGGAATTGCCTGAATGATCCATTCGTTCATAATGTATAGTCTCCTTTCTTATGCTTGGGAGCAGCATGAAGCTAACCGCTAAAATTAATTCTGCTAATTCGGGATAACAGGTGATTGAGCTCGATGTTGAAGATACCGCTCTTATCGCTGTCGTTCCTGTGGGAGAAATAGCTGGTGCTTCCGTCAGAGTGCCGTGTTTGGACGTATTCCATCTCTCCTGTTGACCACGGATTTCTTAGCTGAACGAAATATTTGCCATCCTGTTCCACTGTGCCGACAACGGAGTAGGCATGTTGTTCGTAAAGACCGCTCTGCTCGGACTCACCGTTACGACCGATGGCCTGTACGCCCTCGGGTAAAAACTTGATCGTACCCACCGATACGGGGACCTTATTTTTCAGATTTTGTTTGATCTGTTCAAAGGTCGTTTCCGCATATGGCGTATAGGCTCCTGACATCGGGCGGTGCAGGAGATTGTATTTGTCATTGTTGTGCAGTGTGTCACGCATGCATTTTTTGACCTTGTCTGACAGCTCCTTCAGCTTGATCCCGTTGTCTGAACAGGTCTTTCGGATAGCCGTGAGAGTGCCTGGTCTCAGCCAGGTTTTTCTGGAGGAGAAATCCTGCATTGCTTCTTCGATATCTTCGATATAGAGCGGTTGTGTAAAATAGGATTTTGTGCCATATGTGGTTGCATGCTTTTGTTCCAGGAAATCAGATAAATCCTTCATGATATCAGAGATTGGGATATCAATATTGGTCGTCTGGCGAATCTGTTCCTGAAAGGTATTCGTATCGAAAGCAGTAGTAAATGCTTGCGCGTCCATTAATTTGAAGTCTGTTGCGGTGTTCTTTTTGCCGGTGAGCTTCTCCAGAAAAGAACCACTGTGTCCGCCTACAATTCCTTCAAAGGAATGAGCCCATTTGCGTAACAACAGTTTCTCATATTCGTTCAGGTTTCGCTGGAGTTTATCGCCGGACATACCTCCCGCCTCCAGTTCCTTTTTATGCAAATCGACCTTTTCTTTTATCTTTTGCCTGGCCTCTTCCGAAAGTTCATTACCGTGCAGACCGGATGCAGCATAAGCCTTTTCCAAAAGCTGCATCCAGAGAGATTCTTTTGTATAGGCATCTTCTTCCTCTCCTGTGTTGTCTTTTTTTATTACGGGAACCTCTTTTGTAACGGTAACATACATAGGGACAAAGCGATCCGCTGTCTTTTCCTGCATGTCTTTGGAATCCGTTTGCTGCGCAGCTAAGAGTTTACCTAATTCCAGTGTGTCCGGCGACGATAGTCCAAGATCTTTGAATTCCTGTTCAAAAACTGGTACTATGGGAAAATGTGCATACAGGCGGATCAGGCATGCGGTATAGATCTCATGAAGATCCATATCGGGATTATTCATACATGTGCGCATGTAGGATACGACCTGATCCTGTATTTCTTTATTTTGGGCCAGTTTATCAGCCAGATGGAGCGTTTGTTCGACATTGGCACCCTTCTGGTAGATTTCAGCTTTTCCCATTGTGTCCTGAAATGATGCGAAATATAAACCTTTCAGCATCATCAGATTTCCCTGGTCGTTGGGAAGCCCTTTTTCGCGTATTTTTGTTTCCAACTGCTTCTCAAGGTAGTTGTCCAGCGCAATAGATGCCGTGGTTCCTGGCTCGCTGAGTGTTTGTAGGATATTCGGACATTCTGAATTTTGAAGCAATTTGAAGATCAGATCTTTGTCCGACATGACTTGGGAAGCCTTCGCTGACCACAGATCGGACAGCGAAGGATGGTCCAATTGAACCTGGGATTCATTGGACATATCGTGAAATCTCTGAAAGAAACGTACGGTAACCGTTCCGTCGCCATTGTCCTGCATACATTCTTTGATCGCAGTGGGGTTGTTCATGATCAGTGAGGATACCCCGGCTTGCAGATAGCAGTCTCCCAGCTGGTTCTGTGCGATGTCATTCATGGAAGGCTCATGGACAAACAGGGGATCATCTCTCCGGTCCGCATATTTGACCTTTCTGTCTTTGACCTGCTTCAGCTCCGGGGTGTCCTGCTCACTGGTTGCGTCAATGCGCAACATGGTTCCTTTGTCGCGTTCAAATAGATTTCCGTCGCAAAATGTAGAAAAATAAACCTGATATCGGTTCATCATCTCATCTGCAACATCGGATTTTTCCTTATGACTCGCAATAAATTCGGCAATCTTTTTGCGTGCATTGTTCAGTGCGGCTGCCTGAACTGCACGTTTTGTTTTCCTAAGAGGCAGTGCAGCGTATTGCTGAATGGCATGCAGCGCATCCATACATGCCGGGCCGACAGGCGAATTCGCGAGCTTATTCTGTGCGATCGAAAGGTCGAGAGTGATGTTGTAAGAAAGATTCTCCTGAAAAGCATCCAAGCGTTCGTCGGAATAATTATGATGTACCTCCGATTGGGGAAGCGTGTAGACAGATTCTGACTTGGGCTTGTCAAAAAGAGAGTTTTTTTTGACGGATGATGTCCAGGAAGGCTTTTTTGTTGTCTGGTCTAATGCGTCTAAATGAAGGGGCTGCGCCACAACCTGTTGCTGCTCCATCATCTGACCGGTCTGCAGAGTGGTGGTCTTTGTTTTTTGGGCTTGTATAACAGTAGGATCTGACATGGATATTACCTCCTTGCAAGCGGGAGCTGCGTGCATTGATGAGATATGTTTTTCTGTAATTGTTCAGACTCCGTTCTGATTCCGCAAAAGCGCCATTTTTCCGTCTCTGAACGGTTACATTTTACCATAAAATATAGAAAATATACACCATAAAATACAGAAAAAGTTTTCTATACGACAAAAAAGAACACCCCGGCTGAGGTGTTCTGAAAACCAGTGTTACCACTGTACATCCTTATATTTTTTTCGAAGCCTTCTGGCCTGCATATAATTGCGGAAGCGTTCCACCGCATTTTCCGGAGCCTTGCCGTAGGCGATGGGATAGAGTATCAAAGCCATGAGCAGTGCGGTCATCACGTCGAAAACGGAGTGCTGTTTGATGAATACGGTAGCTAAGATGATGCTGCACATCAGTGTAAAGGAACCGTATTTTACCAGCTTGTTGTCGCGAAGGTTTTCGCTTCTGGTCAGTGCGATATGTGCGCCAATGGAATTGAACACGTGGATACTCGGGAACAGATTGGTCGCCGTATCTGTTGACCACAGCCAGCGCACGATCTGATCGAACATACCATCACCCAGCACGACGCTGCTTCGCATGTAGTGACCGTTCGGGTATACCGTGGATATAATAAGGAAGATCGTCATGCCTGTGAATAAAAAAGCGCATGTGCGAAGATATTCCTGTTTGTCATGGAGATAGGTATAGCAAAATGCCACCGCCACATAGCCAAACCATAAAAAGTAAGGGATACAGAATGCCGCAATGAACGGGATCGAGTCATCCAGCTCCATGTGTATGACGTGAAAATGTTTGGTCACGTGATTTTCCAGATACATAAACCATGGCAGATAGATCAGCCAGTATGCCTGTAATAAAAGGTAACGGTGATTATAAATAAAGTCTTTTAAATTCGTTTTTTTCATGACGGATCGTCCTCGTACTCAAAATAAAGAAAGCCCAAAGTCCAACAATAGTGATATATTAGCACAAGCCTTTTTGGAAAACAACTCAAAAGACCGGAAAATAAATCACAAAAAATTTTGGCGGAACACTATATTCTATGGTAAAAATGATAAGTTCTATTCCTCTTATCATTCAAACGAAGGAAAAACAACTTGTCTTCAAATGAGACAAGTTTTAAAATGGAAGAATGGAACAACGGATATGCACCAGATGTCTGCTGCGGGATATGATCGCGTTGGATACCTCAAAGCAGGCGGAACTGGAAAAGATCAAAAAATATCGCGAGGCGATCAAACAAGCGGATCGTGTGAAGGACAAGGAGTATGAAGCCAGGCTGGATGTTTGCCGCGCGTGCGAAAAGCTTATAGACGGCACTTGTCTTGCTTGCGGCTGTTATGTGGAGCTGCGGGCAGCGGTCAAAATATCACATTGTCCGAAGAAAAAATGGTGAGAAAGGTAAGGGTTTACATATGGCAAAACTGATCATTAACAACGAGAACAAAAAAAGCAGGATCGCACCGGAGATCTACGGACATTTTTCCGAGCATCTCGGACGGTGCATCTATGAGGGATTGTATGTCGGAGAGGACTCTGACATCCCGAATGTCAATGGAATGCGCACCGATGTGGTGGAGGCATTAAAAGAAATGAAGATCCCGGTACTTCGGTGGCCGGGCGGATGCTTTGCTGACGAATATCACTGGATGGACGGTATCGGACCGAAGGCATCCAGAAAGAAAATGATCAACACCCACTGGGGCGGTGTCGTAGAGGACAACAGCTTCGGAACCCATGAGTTTTTTGAGCTGTGCCGTCAGCTGGGCTGCAAAACCTACATCAATGGAAATCTCGGAAGCGGAACTGTCCGCGAGATGAGCGAGTGGGTGGAGTACATGACATTTAACGGTGTTTCTCCGATGGCTGACCTGCGCAAGGAGAACGGACACGAGGAACCGTGGACGGTTGATTATTTTGGTGTCGGCAATGAGAACTGGGGCTGTGGCGGAAACATGCGTCCCCAGCACTATGCAGATGAGTATCGCAGATACCAGACCTATGTAAGAAACTATGCAGGAAATGCACCGATCCAGAAGATCTGCTGCGGACCGAACGTGGATGATTATGCATGGACAAAGGGTGTATTAGAGACCTGCTTCGATCACTGCGAGCCTCGTTTCCATGGATTGATGGATGGACTTTCTCTACACTATTACACACTTCCAGAGGTAGTGGATGACTGGAACAAGAAGGGCAGCGCGACAGATTTTACGGAGGAGATTTTCTACCAGACCTTAAAGCGCAGCTATTATATGGAAGAACTCATCAATCGTCACGGAGCGATCATGGATGAATATGATCCCGATAAGCAGATCGGTCTGATCGTGGATGAGTGGGGAATCTGGACAGACGTAGAGCCGGGTACCAATCCGGGCTTCTTATATCAGCAGAATACGATGCGCGATGCGCTGGTTGCGGGTATGAACCTGAACATCTTTAACAAGCATTCCGATCGTGTCAAGATGGCTTGTATTGCACAGCTGATCAATGTGTTACAGTCTGTGATGCTGACAGACGGCGAGAAGATGATCAAGACACCCACCTATCATGTGTTCCATATGTATCGCCATCATCAGGGAGCACAACTGCTCTCCAGTGAGCTGATGGGTGCAGGAACGGTCGGAGCAGGTGAAAATGAGCTGCCGAAGGTGATCGAGTCTGCTTCTGTGGATGCGGATGGCATCATCACCATCACATTGACAAACAACGCTCTGGAGTCTGCAGAGACAGTGGATGTTCAGCTGACCGCAGACGGGGCTGCATACAATGTATTTGAGGCTTCTGTTGTATCGGGAAAGATGAACGCACACAATACCTTTGAGGCACCGGAGGTTGTGACAGAGCAGACATTTACTGCTTATGAAAACACAGCAGACGGCATCCGCGCTGTGATCCCGGCATGCAGTGTAGTTAGTATTCGTTTGAAAAAATAATCAGGCGGTGATATCCGGGTAACAAACATCCCTTATAGATTAGTTGATTGAGAGGTGACGGGCATGCTCCCGTCATTTCTCTATATAAAAAGGAGAAGTGTATGGGAAAAGAAATCAGTTTGGGTCAGGTGCAGATCAGGGATGGCTTCTGGACACAGATGCAGAGCCTTGTGACAGATGTGGTGATCCCTTTTCAGGAACGTGTGTTGAATGACAAAGAGGAGGGTGTGGAAAAAAGTCATGCCATTGACAATTTCCGCATTGCTGCGGGACTTGCGGAGGGGGAGTTTTACGGCATGGTCTTTCAGGACAGCGATGTGGCAAAGTGGCTGGAGGGCGTGGCTTATTCGCTTGTGATCAAACCGGATGCCGACCTTGAGACGCGGGCAGATGCGATCATTGACATTGTGGCACAGGCACAGCAGGAGGACGGTTATCTGAATACGTATTTTACGATCAAGGAGCCGGAGCACCGCTGGCAGAATCTGTTGGAGTGTCATGAGCTATATTGTGCCGGACATATGATGGAAGCAGCGGCAGCTTATTATGAGGCCACCGGAAAAGACAAGCTGCTTTCTGTTATGGAACGCATGGCGGATCATATCATCAGCCGTTTCGGTGAAGGGGAAGGTAAAGTGAAAGGGATTCCCGGCCATCAGGAGGTGGAGATCGGTCTGATGCGCCTGTATCATGTGACGGGAAAGACCAAATATAAGGAAATGGCCCGCTATTTTCTGGAGGAGCGGGGAAAAAATCCGGACTTTTTCAAGGAAGAAGCAAAAAAGCGCGACTGGGAACACTTCGGCATGAAGCCGGAGGACACGAAGTACAACCAAAGCCATGCCACGGTCTATGATCAGGAGGAAGCAGTCGGTCACAGTGTGCGCGCAGTCTATATGTATACGGCGATGGCTGATCTGGCAGCAGAGGACAGCGACGAAAAGCTGCTGGCCGCCTGCAGACGTCTTTGGAACAATGTGATCCAAAAGAAAATGTACATCACCGGCGGTATCGGGGCAACGGTTGTGGGAGAGTCCTTTTCTGTACCCTATGAGCTGCCGAATGATACGGTCTACGCGGAAACCTGCGCATCTATAGGATTGGTTTTTTTCGCAAAACAGCTGTTGAAGAGCGAAAAACGCGGTGTATATGCGGACGTGATGGAGCGGGCGCTCTACAACGGTATCATCAGTGGGATGCAGCGTGACGGCAAGCGGTTTTTCTATGTGAATCCGCTGGAGGTGAATCCCGGTACATCCGGTGTGGCAGCCGGGTACGAGCACGTGATCCCCGAGCGTCCGGGATGGTATGCGTGTGCGTGCTGCCCGCCAAACCTGGTGCGCATGGTAACATCTCTTGGCAAATACGTGTGGGATGAGGACGAGAAGACGATTTGGTCACACCTGTTTATAGGAAGCGAGGCCTCCTTTGAAAAAGCAGACATCCGCGTGGAGAGCAGCTATCCGTGGGAAGGGCGCGTGACTTATCACGTGTCGGCAAAGACAGAGGATGTATTTACGCTGGCAATCCATGTGCCTTCTTATATCCATCATGCGCAGCTTGAGGTGAAGGTGAACGGAACCACGGTGATCACAGACACCACCATGAAGGAAGGTTATCTGTATCTGGAGCGCACGTGGGACAGTGACGATGAGGTGACAGTGGAATTTGCGATGCCGGTCAGAAAGATCTATGCGAATACGAAAGTCCGGGAAGATGTGGGCTGCGTAGCGATCATGCGTGGACCGATGGTCTATTGTTTTGAAGGCGTGGACAATGGCAAGGATATACAGGCGCTTTTTGTCGATCGGGAGCTCAACGCTTCCACGATAACCGGAACGGATGGCGTACTCTCGGGCATGACGCTTCTTGATATTTCCGGAAAACGCCTCACTTACGCCGGAGGAGATGACCTATATTGTGAGCAGGCACCGCAGATGCAGGAAGTGACGCTGCGGGCGATCCCCTATTTCGCATGGGGCAACCGCGGACTGAACCAGATGCGCGTGTGGATGCACGAAGGGTGCTGATCCTGCGGACACGGATGAAAACACATTCATTTCGGTGCCACTTTTGGTAAAAATGTTGCAAACCGCATGTGGGTAATTGAAATGCCGGCGGCGCAAAGCTATAATGACATACAGGAAGACGGCGATGGGAATGACAGCAGTTTCCACCGCCGTTTTTATGCTTTTTCGGATAACAAAAAGATGAGAAAACAATGGAGGGTATTGCAATGCAGGAGAAATTATTGGAGAAATTCAAAGAGCTTTTTGGCGCAGATGGAGAGATTCGTACCTACTTCGCACCGGGACGTGTGAACATGATCGGAGAGCACACCGATTACAACGGCGGACATGTGTTTCCGTGTGCACTGACCATCGGAACCTACGGTGTTGTCAGAAAACGTGAGGACAACAAGCTGCGTTTTTATTCCATGAACTTTGAGAACCTCGGTATCATCGAGTCAAGCCTTGAGGACTTAAAGCCCGATCCGGCAGCAGACTGGACGAACTATCCGAAGGGAGTGATCTGGGCCTTTGGTGAGAAGGGCATGAAGATCACACAGGGCATGGATCTGTTATTATTCGGAAACATCCCCAACGGTTCCGGACTCAGCTCTTCTGCATCCGTGGAGGTGCTGACCGGATATATCTTAAAGGACTTCTATGGCTGCGACGTGACCAATCAGGATATCGCTCTGATCGGACAGTTTTCCGAGAATCAGTTCAACGGCGTCAACTGCGGTATCATGGATCAGTTTGCCATCGCCATGGGCAAAAAGGGACATGCGATCTTCCTTGACACAGCAACCTTAGAGTACGAATATGCACCCATTGAGTTAAAGGATGCAAAGATCGTGATCTCCTGCTCAAACAAAAAGCGTGGACTTGGCGATTCCAAGTACAATGAGCGCCGCGCAGAGTGTGAGAAGGCACTGGAGGAGATCCAGCAGTATGCAGGTGTAAAGAGCCTTGGTGAGCTGACAGAGGAGGAGTTTGAAAAATTCAAATCTGCCATCAAGGATGAGGATCGCGTAAAGCGTGCAAGACATGCGGTTTATGAGAACCAGCGCACCATCAAGGCGGTAGAGGCTTTGAAAAACAACGATGTGGAGCTGTTCGGAAAGCTCATGAACGAGTCTCATGTATCTCTGCGTGATGATTACGAAGTAACCGGAATTGAGCTGGATACACTGGCAGAGGAAGCATGGAAGGTGGACGGCGTGATCGGATCCCGTATGACCGGCGCAGGCTTTGGCGGATGCTCTGTCAGCATTGTGAAAAACGATGCAGTGGATACCTTTATCGAGCAGGTTGGTAAGGCATATGAGGAAAAGATCGGCTATGCGGCAGACTTCTATGTGGTAGAGATCGGCGATGGCCCTTCAAGACTGGCATAAAATCAGCGTTTTGAGCAACAGGGCAATGTCTTTGATATCCGGGAAGAAAAGACGTTGCCCTGCGTAATGGGAGGATAAAAATGAGCGAAATAAATATCGAAAAAAACATACTGACCCTGGTCGATTATGCACTGGCAACACGGCTGATCGATCCCCTGGACACCACCTATACCATCAACCGTCTGCTGGAGCTGTTCGCGCTGGATGAGATCGACGATCAGCTTGTGAATGAGTGGGAGGAAAGCCCCCGCATGACGCAGGAGCAGGCAGAGGATTGTCTGGAAACCGTGTTGGGTGAGATGTGTGATTATGCATATGCAAAAGGAATCACTACGGAGAACAGCGTCGTTTACCGTGACCTGTTTGACACAAAGATCATGAGCATGCTTATGCCCCGTCCCAGTGAGGTCATCAGCAATTTTGAGAACCTGTATGCAAACACCTCTCCGGAGGCTGCCACCGATTATTTTTATAAGCTGAGCTGTGACAGTAACTATATCCGTCGTTACCGCATCAAAAAGGACTTAAAGTGGACGGCAGAGACGGAGTACGGCACCCTTGATATCACGGTCAACCTCTCCAAGCCGGAGAAGGATCCGAAGGCCATCGCAGCAGCGAAGCTGGCAAAGCAGAGCGGTTATCCGAAGTGCCTGCTGTGCAAGGAAAACGAGGGCTACGCAGGGCGCGTCAATCACCCTGCCCGACAGAATCACCGCATCATTCCGGTGACTATCAACAACAGCGGCTGGTGTTTCCAGTATTCGCCCTATGTATATTACAATGAGCACTGCATCGTATTTAACTCGCGGCATATCCCTATGAAGATCGAACGTGCGACCTTCGGGAAGCTTTTGGATTTCGTAGAGCAGTTCCCTCATTATTTCGTTGGCAGCAACGCAGATCTGCCCATCGTTGGCGGTTCGATCTTGAGCCATGATCATTTTCAGGGCGGACATTATGAGTTTGCCATGGCAAAGGCTTCGGTAGAAAAAGAGATCAGCTTTGAGGGCTTTAATGACGTAAAGGCAGGCATCGTAAAATGGCCCATGTCCGTGATCCGTCTGGACGGTAAGGACAAGGAGCGTCTGATCGAGCTTGCTGACAAGATCCTTCTGGCATGGCGCGGCTATACAGATGAGGCAGCCTTTGTTTTTGCAGAGACCGACGGTGAGCCCCACAACACCATCACACCCATCGCAAGAAAGCGCGGCGATCTGTTCGAACTGGATCTGGTACTCAGAAACAACATCACCACAGAGGAGCATCCTCTGGGTGTTTATCATCCCCATGCAAAGCTGCATCATATCAAGAAAGAGAACATCGGCTTGATCGAGGTCATGGGACTGGCGGTTCTTCCGGCGCGGTTAAAGGATGAGATCGCAGGGCTGGCAGACGCCATCGTGACAGGAAAGAACCTTCGCGCAGATGAGGAACTGGAAAAGCATGCAGACTGGGTAGACGAGTTCCTGCCGAAATATGACGCGATCACAGAGGAGAATGTAAACGACATCTTAAAGAAAGAGATCGGACTGGTATTCTCCGAAGTATTAGAAGACGCAGGCGTGTACAAATGTACACCCGAAGGACGCGAAGCCTTCCAGAGATTCATTCAGAGTGTGTAGACTCTTTTAATTGATCAAAATGATAAATAAAGAAAAATCAAATGACGCATGAGTTATTAGGGTTCGTCGACTTTGTTGTGCTATGGAGAGGAGACTCAGGCACCGTGGAAGCCCTAATCTGTTTAGGGGACGTTTCTTCTGCCACGGCCATCGCCCAATGTCATGAGGAGCGCCCCTTGCCACGCTTCGCATAGGGCAGCACACAAAACCTGATCCTTTGCTTCAGGAAAAGCTACATACACAAACACCGATGCCGGGGGACAGCCAAAAAACAGCTGCCCTCGGTTTTTGAATAATTTGCGGAACTACGCTAATAGGTTAAAAAATGAGTAACTGTGAAGGAACGAAACAGTTACAAAAGTGAGAAATATGGAAAGTGGTAATCAAAAGGGTGATATGTATTACATGAGAAAAGGTAGCGCATGGGAACATTGTGAGGCTTATGGAGAGGAAGATGCCAAAATTCGTGAAGAGATAACCGAAAATTATGTAGGTACAACTGTTATTAATGTAAACCTCCCATAAGATACAGTTTCCAGGTCAGAATAGAACTGTTTTTACCAAAAATCTATTGCGGTCGCAAGACGGGATGCTGTATAATAAATTGATTACTGAAATATAGATGGAAGGTGACACCGTGAGAGTAGATTTTTTAGAGATGGTAAATTTCAGAAACATGCGATCTGAAAAGATATCTTTTGAGAAAAAAAAATTTGTCGCTTTGATCGGAGAAAACGGAAGCGGAAAAACAACAATCCTTGAGGCTATTACAAAAGCATTCGTTCCTGTTCTTCGTGCGGTTAACGGTGATGCAGTAAAACAGTGTGATTTGAATAATAATGATATCCGAGAGGGATCATCAAGTGTAGCAGTAACAGCAGGGATCGAACTTGATGGCGATAAATATATATGGACCAGCAAAAGAAGAAGATCATCAGTGGTACCCTTTGACGAGATGATAGAGGAAAAGGAACGGCTAGGAAACGATCTGAAAAAATTAAAACAGAAATATATTGAATGTGTTACGCAAGGAACATTGCCGCTGGTTCTTTATTATGGAACGGATAGGATTATTCGCGAAGTTCCACGGCGTGGGCATATCAAAAATTTTGAAGTGACAGATGCCTTAAGATATTGTTTTGATAATATAAATTATTTTAGAGATTTTTATGATTGGTTTAAAACAGAAGAGGATATCGAACTGCGTGGGCTACGTGATGATAAAAACTATAAGAACCCGCGGCTGGATTGTGTTCGGACTGCGATAGAGCTAATGATTAAAGGCTGCAGCAATTTACGAATAGAGCTGAATCCTTCAAGAATGCTTATGACAAATGAAGAAGGTATAGATCTTCAGATTGATCAGATGAGCGGTGGATATAAGGCAGTGCTTTCCGTAGTAGCTGATATTGCAAAAAGATTGTCAATTGCAAATCCGTATTCAAAAAACCCCTTGGGAGAGGAAGCAGTCATTCTGATTGATGAGCTGGATTTGCATCTTCATCCGAAGTGGCAGAAAACGATTGTGGGTGATTTAAAACGAACATTTCCAAATTGTCAATTTATTATTACAACGCATTCTCCTTTTATTATTCAGGCGTTATCGGCAGATGAATTATTTGACATCAGCCAGATGCAGTATGCTGTCGAGAATGGCAATTATAATGGGTGGAGTATAGATGTGATTCAGGAACAAAAGATGGGTGTTGAGAAGAAAACATCTGTGTATCACGAGATTATCACTGATTTTTCTGATGCAGTTGATAGGGAAGAATATGCATTAGCGAAGGAATTGTACGAAAAGTTGTTGAAGATGGTACATCCGGATAGTCACGAAAGAAAAATCATAGATTTAGATATGGAGATGATTGACGCGAATGATAAAACTCAATAGAGGCAAATGCCCTGAGGAATTGACAGATGAGGTAAAGGCAGAACTGACGCAATTATATATTAAAAACAAAGAGAACGCGGTTTGGAATTCGCCCAAAATAAAGGAGCCGTTGAAAGAAGCTTTACTCGATATGAGTCATGATAAGTGTGCTTATTGTGAGTGTATGCTTGGAATGGAATCCAAGGATGCTACAATTGATCATTTTTTACCGAAAGTGAATCACAAAGAATTAGTGGTAGAATGGGAAAATATGTTTCCGGCTTGTTTGCGGTGCAATAGAAAAAAGAATGATCATGAAGATAAGATTGTCAATCCCTGTTATGATACACCATCAGATTTTATTGCATTAGATAAAACCAATCCCTTTCGTTTGAAAGGAATAGATGATGCAAAAGTGGGAAAAAATACGATTCTGTCAATTGGGTTAAATGACATAGAGCGTGTTATGAAGGTTCGAATGGTGGAATGGGAAGATATTCATGAAAGGCTCGAAGAGCTATGTGAAGAATTACAAGACCATGGATATCAAAAGAAGTATAAATTTCAATTAGAAAAATTGATGGAAAAATGTACAGCCATAAACTCATACGCTGCAGTAAAGGCAACAAATATGCTTCGTGACAAGGCATATGCAGATATCAAATCTAAATTTATAGAGGATGGTGTTTGGACGAGTAAGTTCCAAGAACTTGAAAAAGAGTTAACTGATATTGCGTTGCAGATATGGTGAGAAAGAACATATTTTATGATGAAAAGAGCGCCCCTTAATACGGAGCGCTCTTTTCATATGCAATGACAGCAAATGTTACCACTTGGGCATTTTATTTAGATCCTTGATTTCTGACAGCAGTGCAGTCCCACGCATCACCTTGATTGCAAATTTGCATAATATCTGCATCTATGCTAGAATAAAATTCATATGAGTAAAAATGAACACAATAAAAACAAAGAAAAGAAAGAATTCAAATCAGATATGAAAGCAGACAAGAAACACCAGGAGCGTTGTGCGCATCGCCGACGGAACAAGGGCATTCCCCGCTGGGACAAGCTGGACAACACCGCGCATCTCTTTCCCGTGATCGCAGGAGAGAGCATGACAAACACCTACCGGATCGCTGTGGAGCTGACGGAGGAGGTGGACGGTGCAAAGCTGCAGGAGGCGTTAAATATCGTGCTTCCGAAGTTTGATCTGTTCAATGTGCGGATGCGCACCGGCTTTTTCTGGTACTATTTTGAGGAAAATGGAAAAAAAGCGCCTGTTGTGAAGCGGGAGCATACCTATCCCTGCCGTTTTATCCTGCCGAACAGATATCATGGGTATATGTTCCGCGTCCGCTATTATAAGAAGCGTATCAGCCTGGAAGTATTTCATGTCCTAACGGATGGAATGGGAGGCATAAATTTCTTAAAGGAGCTGACTTATCAGTATCTCAGGCTGGTTCATCCGCAGCTTCGGGAAAAAGCAGGGGATGCCCTTAGTTCAGATACATCCATGAACCGGGAGGACAGCTTCCTGCGCAATTATCGCAAAAGTGCAAAAAAGGGCTATCAGTCGAAAAAGGCTTACCAGATCAAGGGAGAAAAGCTGGATGCGGAGGAATTTGGTGTCATCCATGGATATGTAAAGATCCCGGCGCTGAAAGAGGTCTGTCACAAGTATGGCATGAGTATCAATGAGTATCTGGTTGCCACCTATGTGTGGAGCATTTACAAGGAATGTCTCCATGGCATGACCAGCGACCGTGCCATCCGGGCAGCGGTTCCGGTCAACCTGCGCCCGTTTTTCGATTCTGTGACAACGAAGAACTTTTTTGCGATGGTTTCCGCAGAGCTTGTGCCGGACAAGGAAAACCTTTCCTATGAAGAAGTGCTGGAACGGGTAAAAGCAAGCCTCCGCTCCCAGATCAACAAGGAGCATCTGGAGCAGCTGTTTTCCTACAATGTGTCCAACCAGCAGAATCTGTTTGCGCGGGCGGTTCCGCTGTTTTTGAAAAATATAGCCATCCGTCTGGTGTATACACAGTCGGCGCTTGCAAACACAACGACCATCACCAATATCGGAAATGTGAAATTAGAGTCGGAGTATGAGCCTTATGTACAGATGTTCCATGCTTTTCTTGCCATGAGTAAGGGACAGCTGTTAAAGGCAACTGTCTGCTCTTACCGTGATACTTTGGCGATCACCTTCAGCTCTGTGCTTGCGGAACCCCATGTGCAGCGCACGTTTTTCCGGCAGCTGGCAGCAGATGGTCTGGAGGTAACGATAGAAAGCAACGGGGTGTATGTATGAGTAAATGTAAGCAATGTGATGTCATCGTTCGTGATGACACAGAAGTATGTCCGCTCTGCAAATGTGTACTGGACACAGATGGTGAGGCGGAAAATAAATATCCGGATATCTGGGCGAAAAACCATGTGTTAAAGCTTGTCATCCGGATCTATCTGTTTGCGGCGATCGTGACAGAGACGGTGCTCATCTATTTGAATTACCGCTATTTTAACGGGATTTACTGGAGTGTCATCGTTGGTGTGGTGCTGGCATATATTTACCTGACGCTGGCATATACCGTCAGCTATAGCAGGGCCGGCTACCGTATGAAGATCATCGTGGGTGTGGCCGGGGGCATTTTGCTCCTGAATGTGATCGATCATGTGCTTGGAAATAACGGATGGTCCGTTGATTACGCGTTTCCTGCGGCGCTTCTTGCAGTAGACGTGACAGTACTGTTTTTGATCATATTCAACCGGAGAAACTGGCAGAGCTATCTGAGCTTTCAGATCGCGATGATCTTATTCAGCCTGATCCCGGTGATACTGAATCTGATGGGATACGCCCATGTGCCGCTTTTGGCAAATCTGGCGCTTGCAGTGGCGGTATTCCTGTTTTTAGGAACCGTGATCATAGGCGGCAAACGCGCCACGACAGAATTAAAACGAAGGTTTCATATTAAATAATTTGCGAAACTCATCCATTAAAAGATCTGAAAAAGGATATGACTGTGACAGAAAACAAAGTAAGCCGACAGGGCAAACTGATGCGCCAGGCCATCGCGGCACTGACGAAGGAAAACCTGATCGGGCAGAAGTTTAAAAACGGAGAGATACGAAAAAAGATCGTAGAGCCGGCAAAACACTGGAAGTGTCCGGACTGTTTCACAAACACGATCGTGGAGCTGCCGAACTGTCAGGCAGAGCTGTTGGAATTTGAGGAGCCGAATCACGAAAAGGTGATCCTGCAATTGCACGGTGGTGGTTATATCGGCGGAATGCGCCATGCCTATCGTTCCTTTGCAGGGCTTTACAATGAGGTAGGCAAGCGCTACAGCGTGCTGACGCCGGATTATCGTGTGGCGCCGGAGCATGTGTTTCCAGCGGCGCTCATTGATGCGCTGGATGCGTATGAATGGCTGCTGAGAAACGGCTATCGCGAGGATCAGATCATCGTGGCAGGTGATTCCGCAGGCGGTGGACTGGCGCTTGCGCTGTGCCTTTGTCTGAAGGAAAACGGACGTGCGCTTCCCTGCGGCATTGTTGCCATGTCACCCTGGACGGACATGACCGCAAGCGGCCCGTCCTATCAGGAGAACTTTGATAAGGATCCATTGTTTGGCGGCACCGAGGATTCCATGATCTATAATCGTGAATATTCAGCGGGAGCGGATGTAACAAATCCCTTTCTCTCGCCGTTGTTTGGAGACTATGAGGGATTTCCGCCGATGCTGATCCAGGTGGGATCCTATGAGATGCTTTTGTCGGATTCCGTCATGCTGGCGCAGAAGGCAAAGGAAGCCGGTGTGAAGGTGCGTCTGAGTATTTATGAGGGAATGTTCCATGTGTTCCAGATGGCTCCGCTGACGCTGCCGGAGTGCAAGCGCGCATGGGTCGAGGTCGGACATTTTATTGATGAAATTGATGGCACCCATGAGAGTGCAAAACAAACATCTCATACGGAAATGAATGAGCAGCAGAACAATGACGTTGATTCCGGAGATGTTTCTGAATTTGATGAAGAGAAAGAAGCGGACAGATCATGAATCCAATAGAGCTTACAGCCTGCACACTCTGTCCCCGCGCCTGTGGCGTCAACCGGGAGCAGGGAGTGCGGGGCGCCTGTGGTGAGACTGCGCAGATACGGCTGGCCCGCGCAGCCCTTCATTTTTGGGAAGAACCCTGTATCAGCGGAACAAAGGGCAGCGGAGCGGTATTTTTTACCGGCTGTCAGCTGCGGTGTGTGTACTGTCAGAATCAGCCCATCGCCCATGGAGCTGTGGGCAAAGAGGTTTCTCTTTCGCGCCTTGTAGATATCTTTTTTGAGTTAGAGGAACAGGGTGCAAACAATATCAATCTGGTAACGCCGGATCATTTTATCCCACAGATCGCGGAAGCGATAAAGACGGCAAAAAGCAGGGGTTTTTCATTGCCTTTTGTCTATAATACGGGCAGTTACGTCACTGTGGAGGCATTGCGAACACTGGATGGACTGATCGATAGCTACCTTCCGGATCTGAAATATCTGGATCCTTCCCATGCCCGTGACTATTCCGGTGCAGAAGATTATCCGGAGGTGGCAAAAGCTGCGCTGAAGGAGATGTTCCGACAGGTGGGACCGGTGAAGCTTACGCAGGTGCAAAAGGAAGAGGAGCCGATGCTTTTGCGTGGAATGGTGGTCAGACATTTATTGCTGCCGGGAGCACTTGACGATGCGAAGCAGATTGTGGCATATTTATATGATACGTATGGAAATGACATTTATATGAGTCTGATGAGCCAGTATACACCGGGAGAGGCGGTGGAGGAGCATCCGCTTCTGCGAAGACATGTCCGCAGAAAGGATTATGACGCCTTGGTGGATCATGCGATCGCCCTTGGTGTGGAAAATGCTTTCATTCAGGAAGGCAGTGCGGCGGATGAGAGTTTTATACCGGCATTCGACTACGAGGGAATATAAGTAGAAAACCGGTCAAAGCCTTTGCAGAACAGTCATTGCGGCGAAGGCAGGGAATCGTGATAAGTGGAGGAAGAAGTATATGTCAAATTATGACGAGAATGAATTTAAGGAAATCGTAGGATCGGAAACCGGTTCCGGCAGCCCGGATGTGGTAAATACATCGGATCATCACGAGGAAAAGCCGGAGGCGAGATGTTATATCTGCGGACGCCCGGAGAGCGTGACCGGACCTTTGATGCGCATCCAGAACAGCATCAGCATCTGTAAGGATTGTATGCAAAAGACCTTTGACAGTATGAACAGCGCAGGACTTCCCTTTGGGGATCTGGGCTTTGGTTTTGGCGGATTCCCGGGCATGAATGCGAATGGAAAAGCGGAAAACGAGGATCCGGAGGAAGAAGATGCAGGGAAAGGTTCGCGCATTGGCGGAATGCCAAACATCAGCATGATCAATCTGGCGGATCTGGCAGGCATGATGCCGGGGATGCAGCGCGTAAAGAAGAAAAAGCCGAAGAAGGAGAAAAAGGTGGATCCGGTGCTCGACATACATTCGATCCCCGCACCCCATAAGATCAAGGCGACCCTGGATGAGTATGTGGTTGGACAGGAGCATGCGAAAAAGGTCATGTCGGTGGCTGTTTACAATCATTACAAGCGGATCTTTTCCGAGGATGAAAAGAACGGGAATCAGGACGGCGTTGAGATTGAGAAGTCTAACATGCTCATGGTCGGTCCCACCGGTTGCGGAAAGACGTATCTTGTAAAAACGCTGGCACAGCTTTTGGATGTACCGCTCGCGATCACGGATGCCACTTCTCTGACAGAGGCAGGTTATATCGGTGACGACATCGAGAGCGTGGTAAGTAAACTGCTGGCGGCTGCAGATAATGATGTGGAGCGCGCAGAGCACGGGATCATCTTTATCGACGAGATCGACAAGATCGCCAAAAAGAAAAACGCCCATCAGAGGGATGTGAGCGGTGAGAGCGTTCAGCAGGGCATGTTAAAGCTGTTGGAGGGCGCAGAGGTGGAAGTGCCTGTGGGTGCCTCCAGCAAGAATGCCATGGTGCCCATGGAGCTGGTCAACACGAAAAACATCCTTTTCATCTGCGGCGGTGCATTTCCGGATCTGGAGGATATCATCAAAGAGCGCTTGAACAAAAATTCCTCTATGGGCTTTCAGGCAGATCTGAAGGATAAATACGACAAGGAAGAAAATCTGCTCAAGTACGTGACCGTGGAGGATGTGCGCAAATTCGGTATGATCCCGGAGTTTATCGGGCGTCTGCCCATCCTGTTTTCCATGGATGCGCTGTCTGAGGATATGCTGGTGCGTATCCTGACGGAGCCGAAAAATGCGATCATCAAGCAGTACAAAAAGCTCCTTTCTTACGATGAGGTGGATCTGGAGTTTGAACAGGAAGCGCTTTGTGCAATTGCAAAACGTGCCAAGGAAAAGGATGTCGGTGCCCGTGCACTTCGTGCGATCATTGAGGAATTCATGCTGGATATCATGTACGAGATCCCCAAGGACGACAACATCGGGCGTGTCATCATCACAAAGGATTACATTGAAAACAATGGAGCACCGAAGATCATCATGCGCGGTGTACCTCAGATTGAGCGTGTGCAGTAAATCTTACTTTTTACGAGCTGTCAACCATATAACGCCTATGGTTGACAGCTTTTTCCTTTTCTGTTATCCTAGTTGTTAACTAGTGTTTGAAAAACAGTTTACAAATGCTGCGAAGGTAATGAAAAGTTAAGAAAAGAGGGTATATCAAAGAATGAATGCATTAGATTTGGCACAGGAGATCATAAACGGCAGAAGGATCACGAGAAAGGATGACCTGTCATTTTTTCTGGAATGTGATCTGAAGGAGCTCTGCGAAGGAGCCGATCGCATCCGGGAATATTATATTGGAGATAAGGTGGATCTGTGTTCCATTATTAACGGGCGGAGCGGAAGATGTCCGGAAGACTGCAAATATTGTGCACAGTCTGCGCACAATCACACAGACTGTGAGATCTATGATTTTCTTCCGGAGGAGGAGATACTGGAAGCGTGTAAAATGAACGAGCGGGAGGGCGTGGACCGGTTTTCCATCGTGACGGCCGGAAGATCCCTTACAGGCGAGGAATTTGAGAAAGCGATCCATGCCTACGAGACGATGCACCGGGAATGCAAGATCGATCTGTGCGCGTCCATGGGATTTTTGGATGAGGAACAGCTGCACCGGCTACATGAGGCAGGCGTGACCAGCTATCACCACAATATCGAGACCTCCAGACGCAATTTCCCCAATATCTGTACCACGCATACATACGACCAGAAGATCGAGACGTTAAAAAGGGTCAAGGCGGAGGGCATGTGCGCCTGCTCCGGAGGAATCATCGGAATGGGCGAAACGTGGGAGGATCGTCTGGATATGGCGATCAGTCTGGCAGAGCTTGGCATTGACTCCATTCCGCTGAATGCCCTCATGCCCATCAAGGGAACACCGCTGCAGGATCTGCCCCGGCTGTCCGAGGATGAGATCCTGCGGACCATCGCATTTTTCCGCTACATCAATCCGGAGGCAAATATCCGTCTGGCAGCGGGAAGAGCATTGCTGACAAATGATGGCGAAATCGCTTTCCGGTCCGGCGCCTCTGCCAGCATCACCGGAAATATGCTCACCACCGTGGCGTGTGCCACCATCCGTAGCGACCGGCAGATGCTGGAGGGGTTGAATCGTGATGTGACACCGGAATACTGGAAGGAAAATATTGAAAAGTAATGGTCTATTCAGACCCCATCTCGTTTTCTCTGGTGAAAAATCGTCTCAATAAAAAGTGTTGCATTTTATTAGTTGATATGGTATTCTAATTTTGGTTAGAGAAAACTAACAAACTTTGGGTAAATCATTTAATTCTCTGCTCTGTCGTGAGTGGGAAAACGACAGAGTTGTGTCCCAAAGGTCTGCACAGCCTTTGGGACATCTTTCCTTATAAGGGAAGACATGAATAAGCAATTTCCAACTATACACATACAAACATACAAGCAAGGGGGAGTCCGGGAGCGGACTCTTCTTTGTTATAGGGAGAATATACAAATGGCAACAACAGTATTTTATGGGATCATGATCCCGTTTCTGGGGACGGCGCTGGAGTAAATTGAAAATGTGTATAGGCAGAAAAGAGCAGTTAGTGAGAAATTCTCTCTTTTATAAGACTTGAATACAGACACCAGATATGCTATACTGGCCGATGGTTAGTTAAGGCTAACTAAGAAAGGAGATATTATGCCGCTGACATTAGCAGAAGATGGAGTACAGTATTTCATTCAAAAAGTATGCGGGAATGAACAACGCAGATTTCACATGGAAGCCATGGGTTTTGTGGAGGGGACAACGATCAGGATCCTGTCGAGGTTTTCTGAATATTTCATCGTCATCGTAAAGGGGAGTAAAGTTGGCCTGGACAAGGAGATGGCAAAGCATATTATCGTTTCCACAGAGGGGAGAGAGGCGATATCATGCTAAAGAAAAATAAAAGGTCGATCACCATATGTAATCTGGCATTATTTTTGCTTGCGTTTACGATGATCGCAGCAGCACAGGTGATCACATGGATCTACCAGAATGCAGCGGAAACAGATGGGTGGATAAAAGGAAAACTGTTCGGGATGATGGCATTGCTGACATTCATCGGAGTGATCCTGTTGCTGCTGCGTGATTATGTCAAAGATATTATAAATACTACCTATCAGGATGTCACAGGGATTCACAACAAAAAATCATTGGAAAAGAAAATACAACAGCTAAAGGAAAGGGGTGATACGCTCAATGTCGGAATGATGATTTTTGACCTGAATAATCTGAAGCAGGTGAATGATCAGTACGGACATGAGTGTGGAGATGATTTTATTCAGTCTTTTGCATCCTGTCTGACAAGGATCACAACGGCGAACAGTTTTCTGGCACGATTCGGGGGAGATGAGTTTGTCATCATACAGGAAAAAACATCGTTGGAAGAGCTGGAGCAAATGGATCTGAAGCTGCAGCGCTTTGTGGACGAGTATAACGAGAAGGCGGAGCTTTTGCTCAGTTATGCAGTTGGATACGATGTGAGCTATAAAAACCATTATTTTCTTATCGAAGATCTGATGGATGCTGTGGACAAAAAGATGTATCAGGATAAAGTGCAGAAGAAGAGCATCCGGCGTTCCATCTGTAAGGATTGTCCTGAAACATATGTGGCGATCCCATCTGTCTCTCCGGATATTCTTGCATCAAAAATTCAGGGAATCATATACCGCAATGTGAATAAGCGCTATGCGATCCTGATGTCGGATATTGAAAATTTCCACTTTATCAATGAGAGCTATGGCTATCAGCTGGGAAATGAATTGCTGGATATTCTGGCAAAAGAATTTGCGATATTTGAACATACTGTTTTGTCCAATCGCTTTCATACAGATGTATTTATCAGCGTGGTCGACGTATCGGATATTTCAGATGAAAGCTTTATGCAGAAGGTTGCAGAGAGAAATACCCGGATCGCAGATATGATCAAAGAAAAATATCCGATCAGTTATTTCCGGATCAATACAGGAATCCGCATGGTAGATCAGCAGGATGTCGTACCGGAAAACCTCATCTCTTTTGCGAATCTTGCAAGACGGAAGGCAAAGGAGTATTCGGATCATATTTGTGTTTACACCGATGCTCTCGACGAAGAAGAGCAGATGGAAGGTAAAATTTTGAATTCTTTCCGGCAGGCGATCAGGCAGGAAGAATTTCAGGTGTTTTTTCAGCCTAAGATTGATGCGAAAACACTGCGTATATGCGGCGCGGAAGCGCTCGTCAGATGGACAAAGGATGAAGCTACGATATGGACACCGAATGTATTCATTCCCCTTTTGGAAAAAGCGGGTTTTATTACCGAATTGGATTTTTATGTGTATGAAAAAGTTTTTCAGTGGATGCGGGAAAGGGCAGACAAGGGTGAAACACCAATTCCAATATCGGTGAATGTATCACGGCTTCATTTGAAAAATCCGGAAAAATTTACGGAAAAAGTATTTGATCTTATCATGAAATACCGGATCCATACGGATTACATCATCTTTGAGATCACAGAGAGCATGTTTATGGAACAGCCGGATGTGATCAATGATATCATCGGAAAATTTCATGATAAAGGGATCAAAATATCAATGGATGATTTCGGGGCGGGGTATTCTTCGCTGAATGTGTTGAAAGATATATTGTTTGACGAAGTAAAAATTGACAAGCAGTTTTTGGAAAATGACCTTTCTGAAAGAGGAAAAATTGTTTTACAGGAGCTTTTTCACATGCTCGGAAGAATGAATAAATCCATTGTCTGCGAAGGTGTCGAGACAAAGGAAATTTCAGATTTTCTGGTGCAGGAGGGCTGTGATGAACTTCAGGGATTTTTCTTTTACCGCCCGATGGACGAGGAAGCATTTCGAAATATCATGAGAAAAAACGAGAAAAAGGTTGTGGAAATAAGATAATTCCCTTCGGTCTGTGGTAAGAGGAGCAGAAGGAGGAGGGGGCAGGGAATGACATGGAAAACCAAGATTAGAATTATGATAATGGTTACAATCTATGGTAAAATATGAGTAGTGAGAATAGGTGGAGGAAATAAAAAAGACTATGGTCATCATAATTATCCTCTGGAGCGGATAGAAAAAGCAATTTTGTGGTTAAAGGGGTATGGTATAAAAAAGTTGGAATTTATATAGAAAAGCGAGTTAGTAATGCTATATCAGAGTGGAGGTGTTGAGTAAAATGGCAGATGTAATCATTATTGTGATACTGATTATCTTAATTATCATAGGAATCAGTTCGACTATAAAGCACTTCAAAGGTGAGGGAGGCTGTTGTGGTGGCGGTTCCTCCGTTAAGGTGAAAAGAAAGAAACTGAAACAGGTTGTAAAGCAAAGAACGGTTATCATTGAGGGGATGACCTGTGAACACTGTAAGGCACGTGTTGAAAGCAGATTAAATGAGTTGGATGGCGTATCAGCCAAGGTAAATCTGAAAAGGAAAACCGCGGTGGTTTCCATGGAAAAGGATGTACAGGATGAAGTGATTAAGAAGGCTATAGAGAATGCCGGATATGAGGTTGTGGAAATAGAATGACAGAAATATATTTATCTTCATATCATGCATTAATCGAAAGCGGATACGACGATCCTAAACCACACATCCATCAGGCGGCACATATTATTGTGGCTTTAGAAAAGGAGATTATCTGCACAGCAGATGGAGAAGAATACTGTTGTCAGGGCTTAGTAATTCCATCCAATGTGAAGCATACCATAGTCAGTAATGGAACTCCGGTTATTATTTTTCTATTCGAAGAGACCACAATTACAGCGGAACAGATAAAAGAAACGAGAGTAATAGGAACTGAAATTGCAGTCAAGATAGCGAATCATTATAGAGAATTGGTAACAGAGGCTGTGGATAAGGCGACAGGGTGCAAAGCGTTTTACGCTAAGGTTATGGAATATTTGAAAATAGAAATGCCGGGACTGAAGATTTTGGATGAGAGCATTTTGGAAGCGTATAGAGCTTCTCCTTTGTATACTGAGATATAACAAAGTAAATATAAGGAGGATTTTATCAAGATGGCTAAAAGTATTGAAAAACGGTAAAAAAATAAAAATACGGTAAAATAATGGAAACAATGCGGTTGACAAATGGATACCTCCTGCGTATAATTGGTGTAACAGTTCATAAAAGCGATACGTGTCCCGCTGACGGACATAGCGAGAACATGTAAGCGGGCGATATATACACAGGAGGTATTTCATGACGATTCAGGAAATGAAGGAGAAGAAGCAGGAAAAAGGCTACACGTATGCACAGATCGCGGAATTGTCCGGTGTACCGCTTGGCACCGTGCAGAAGATCTTCTGCGGTGAGACCGTCAGTCCGCGCTATGATACCCTGATGGCGCTGGAGTCTTTGTTTAAGGAACAGCCGGTTCTTTGCGAGACGTCCGCCTATCAGGCACATACGCAGGGCAGCTATACGATTGATGATTACCGCAGTCTGCCGGATGACCAGCGGGTGGAATTGATCGACGGATACTTTTATGAGATGAATGCCCCTACGATCTATCACCAGTTGATCGGCGGCGAAGTGTATCGGCAGATCGCGGGATTTATTAAGGAGAAGGGCGGCGACTGCCTGCCCTTTATCGCGCCCGTGGATGTTCAGCTGGACTGTGATGAGCACACCATGGTTCAGCCGGATGTAGGGATCCTGTGTGATCGGGAGAAGATGCGCAGATGGGGCATCTATGGGGCCCCGGACTTTTTGCTGGAGGTGATCTCACCATCCACCGGGCGTAAGGATTACACGAAAAAGCTGGAGAAATACATGAATGCCGGGGTACGGGAATACTGGATCCTCGACCCGTACCAGAGCAAGCTCCTCGTATATTTTTTTGAAAGTGAAGTGTGTCCGGTGATCTACGGACTGGATCAGCCCGTTCCGGTAAATATCTATCACGGAGAACTTACCATTGATTTCTCCAGTCTCACAGAGTGGTTTGAGATCGAAGCAAAGGGTGAGTGAATCGTATCGCTGAAGTAACATAAAAGGGCATGCTGTTTGTTACATGAAATATTAGATGCCCACGTTTAGCCAGTAATCTGACCATGCAGCCTTATATGCTTCATATTTCCCGCGGGGGATAGAGATTCTCTGTTCCCCGGCAATGATCATATCATGTCGTGTGATCTCTGTTACATGGCGCAGATTCACCGCAAAAGAGGAACCGACAAGAAGAAACTCCCTGTGTTCAAGCAGTGGTGCGACAGCATTTCGAAAGGTGCCGTTGAAGGTCGCACTATCCAGACAGGAGCCATCAATGAAATGATAGCAGATCCGCCGTCTGACACGCTCGGCAAAAAAGATGTCTGCTTTCGGAGCCAGCCGGACAGAATGGGATGTCCGGATGGCGACAACATTTTTTTGGAGCCGTGAAAAATGGTCGGATGCCTTGTCCAGACACGGGAAAAGCGATGTGGTGTCTATCGGCTTTAACAGATAGTGAAATGCCTCAACGGAATAAGAGTCCACAGCAAAATCGGGGGAGCTGGTCAGATAGATGATCATTCCTTCGTCTCCCCGATTGCGCAGAGCAGCGCCTAATTGTATACCGCTCATTTCCGGCATGATAATATCCAGTATATACAGATCAAAGCTGCTATGTTCATCAACAAAGTTCAAAAGCTCATTTGCGGAAGAAAAAGCAGACAGTGTAAAAGCAGCGTCTGGTCTTATCACGCTATACTCTCTAACCAGATTCATAATTTTTTCCAAGTGAGATTTTTCATCCTCACACACAGCGATTCGCATGTATCATCCCTCCCATTTTATGACTCATGTCAAAAGGCAATTTATTAGAAAGCAATTGTCAGCGTGAACCATCCGTTTTCGGCCGTGAAATTATAAAAGGCATCATGCTTTTTACAGAAGGCTGTGATCGAACGTGTTCCGATTCCGTGCCCGGTTTCGCCTGAAAGGGGGACCCCGTCCTCGGAAAAGGTAACTGTTCCGGCATACGAATTGGATATTTTCAGCATAAGCCTTGGCTTATGGATGCACCTGCAGATGATTTTCCGATTCTCCTTTGGCAGCCTGCGGCAGGCTGTTATGGCATTTTCCAGCGCATTGGCAAACACGATGGAAAACTCCATGTCATCCACCGGAAGACTGTCAGGAATGGAGATGTGTGTCTCAAGGTGGATGTGCTCGTTCTTCGCCTGTCCCAGATAAGAAGATAGGACGGCATTCAGGACAGGATTGCTGCAGTAGCACATCTGATCTGGCTCGTGAAGCTGTTCCAGAGCTGCATGGATATAAGCGAGGGCAGCATCGCTGTCGTTATTCTCCAAAAGGCAGGCGATCGTCTGAAAACGGTGGCGTGCATCGTGGCGTTCAATGCGGGCAGTTTCCGCCGCCTCCTCATTTTCGGAAAGCTTCTCCTTCAGGTTATCTACCTGCAATTCAAGAATTTCCATGTTGTGGTTTGAAAGTTGAAATTGGTACTGTATGTACAGGTTTTGAAAAATAGTAAAATAAATGATGACGATAATCGGCGCAAGCAGGTAGAACAGCACAATACCGGATGAATTCTTGGCAATATAAACCGGATATAAAGCAATTGCAGTAGCGAGGACAAGCAGAGAGCAGGGAATCAGGGAGAGGATTCCCCAGCCGCGTTTTACAATGGCACTGAGCCGTAAAAACGGGCGGCGTAGAAACCGGTATTCAATCAGAATGATCAGAACGAATGTGACTATGAGGAGGATAAGATCAACGAGTGCACGATTCCATAGGGAAGTGTTCATGATCATAATAGTTAAACAGCAATATAAAGAAAATAAAATCTGGGTTAAAGAATTAAACAAAGCCCTTGCAGGCCCATTCGATGACAGCCGGTAGGATAACAGGATGCCGGGGAAAGAAATGGTGATCAGTGATACGCGAAGAAAGACCAGATACCCGAAAAAGTAAACGAGGGCACCTGTGGAGAGTAGTACATAAAGGGCATACAGAGAAAAGATATGTGCAACTTTTTTTGAACTGTATTTGAACTCCGTTGTAGAACACATCATGCCGAGCGTGCTCATTGTGATCACGACAATCCGGAATGTAAAATATAAGTCGTTATTTTCGATAAACATAATCTTCCTCCATAGGATCGGCAATCTGACCCTTTCATTGTCACACAGGAATCCTTGTTCATTCAGCTATTCTTCTGTAAACTGCAAATATTACAATCAACCTTGCAAAATTTACAATTTGTCTCAAAAAAGAGGTTCTTGTTGATAGAATTATTTGAAAATAGTCTAACAAAATTTTGCTAAAAGTCAATAAAAATCCTGCTGTCGGGATTCTGACGAAATGTAGCTTTAGAACAGCAGAGGCATTTGCCGGCCGTGATAAAGATGTTTGAAGAAAGAGGTAACATGAATGGAACTGACAAATGGTACGAAAGAGAAAGAATATATTCGGATCACGGAAAAAACGCTCCACAGTTTTTTACCGTTGCTGTCGGAGGAAGAACAATATGCGCTGCAGCATGATACAAGGATCTATGCGATTGGTGCAGTCTGTCAGAAAACGGCTTGCGGAGTGCTGGTATTTCGCATCAGTGGAGAAGTGCTGGACATTCGCTATCTCATTGTCGCAGATGCGTTTCGCAGACAGGGAATCGCTACCGGTATGGTTCGCTACTTGTGTCAGCATGCATGGGCTTTTACAATACCGGTGACCTGTACCTTTTCTGCAACCGGACTGGAAGACGAGTTGTATCTGTTTTTTGTCGGATTGGAGCAGTTTTCCGTAGCTGAGGAGCAGGGCTTTTACTGTACGATATCAACGGATCGGATGGAAGACGCACCCTTTGTCAGAATGAAACAAAGATCGAAATCTTATCGGGAATTTTTTTCTTTATCACCGATCGCGCGACGTCGCTTTCTTAGAATGATGCTGAATCAGGATATTTATTATTTGCGGGAACTGAGGGAGGAACAATGCGTGAAGCCGCTGTGCCTGTGTGCAGTGGTGGATGATGAAGTAAAGGCTGCGATATTTATTACAAGAGGGGCTTCAGAGAAACAGGATCTGGAATTGAGCTGTGCATGGTGCAGTCATGGAAGGGAAATGGATCTGATGGGATTGTTCAAGCAGGCATTTGAGATGTTGAAAGAAGAAGGAACAGTGACATTAAGGATTGCCGCAGTGACACCGGCCTCGGCAGCACTCGTTGATCGTCTGATTCCTCATCGGGTAGTGACGGAACGGTTTTATCGGGCAGTCTGGGATATGGAGTTGTAGGTTTATGGGTTCTGGAAGAGAGGAGGAACATGCATGCCGGAAGATTTTTTAGAGAAAAAGAAACAGCAGTATGTGGGACTGGAGGCGCATCGGGAAGCGGAGAATCAGGCAGCGCAGATTGGGAAGGTTCAGCAACAGATGCAGATGGAGCAGCAGGAAGAAATACAGCCTGTCGTGCGGAACATGGAAACCGATGCCCGGATCGAACAGACAGATCCGATCGCAACACATAAAGAGACAAGAAGCGAGAAAAAGAAGAGGGAGCAGTTGGAGAGTGCCCAAAAGAAAGCGCAGCAGCAAAGTGAGATCCTACAGCGGCTGGATCAAAAAGTGAAGGAGCATGTTCGGAAAAAAAGGCAGTTTGTGTTAACCAAGGAGGACGAGCAGCAGCAAAATGAGCAGGAGAAAGAAAAAGCGCTTTTGCTAAAGGAACAGCTAAAAGCCAGTACACTTCGGGAAAAGGCTGCCCGGCTAGAGGCAGGAGATCAGGCATCCGAGCAGAGAAAAATGGAGATCGCCATGGAAGGAAAGCTGGAGCGGGCAAAGCTTCTGGCTGACTATGCCAAAAGTCTGGACGTGGGTTCAAAGCAGCGCCGACTGGCATTGATGGCAAAAGAAAAGCAGGAGATCGAGGCAAATAAGCTTAGGAAAAAAATGAAAGTTTCAAATATGGAAAATGAAGTGGAGCGAAAGCGTGAGGAAGCCACGATCAAACGCCATAAGAAATATGATGATCTGAAAAAGATCTTTCGAAAGGATAATCCGCTTTCTTATGAGAATGCTACATACATACATGATGGACATCTATTGCGCAACATCGGACGTGCATTTTTGGGCGGTACGAAGCCTATGTACATTTTTGAGGACAGGGATGCTCCGATCATAGCGGATGGACAGATTGTGGGCTACAAGCAGTATCTGTTCAAGGAGGCGGTCAATTGCATCGGTTTTGAAAAGCCGGAGGGCGCGTTGGTTACGGAGGCGGCTGCACAGTTGCAGGAACTGTTGTGCGGACCCTATTCGATTCCGGCTTTTGCAGCTTTACATGAAGGAAAAGTGGTGGGTTCTTTTCAGGAAAAAATCGATTCCATTGAGGCAGACCAACGAGTGGATCTGTTTCAGTGGCAGACCAATCCGCAGGACAATATTCCCGCAGAGATGAAAAAAGAGATCCTGCGGGAGCACACGCTGGATTGGCTGCTGTGTAATTTTGATACAAAGGGTGAAAATTTTATTCATCGCACAGACGGACATCTCTGCTCGTTTGATAAGGAGGCATCTTTTTCTAAACTGAACGATGAGGGTGCGGCGCACATGAGCACGACCTACAAGCCCCATGCCAACGATACGCTGTATAATACGATATTTACGGAATATGCTGAGGGTCGTATGGAGCTGGATTTAGCCAGTGTGAATGAACAGATCAGCAAGGTAGAAAACATAGATGATGAGGCCTATCTCAAAATATTTGATGCCATGCTGACGAACAAATACGGGAAAGCGTCGGAAAAAAATGTAGCCCGCGCAAAGGTGGAACAAAAAATGTTGGATCGTAAAAACGGGCTTAGAAAAGAATACGAGCGTTTTTTTGCAGAATTGAACGAGCGCAGACAGAGCGCTGGCAGCTAGTATAGCGTTTCTTAAATAACTGAGGGAAGGAGAGGTCATAGGGCCTCTCCTTTTTCATATATGAAAAAAGCGGAATTATTTACATGGGTGAAGAGGTACATATTTCCTTGACCCAGTCTACCAATGTTCCGGTAGTTGTACCTTCATTGCTGCCATGACCCATTGCCCATACAAGGGAATAATCCGCTTCTGAGCCCGCCATTTGCGCGGCGATAGCGATATTGTAGCCGACAGAAAAGGATGTATGAGGGTCCGCTGTTCCGCTGCGGACCCTCCAGTATTTTGCAATATCTGCGTCCTGTGTTTTGGCTGCAACATCCAGCATAATGTGTGTTCCGTTTACAAGATAGGTCTGTTCTGCGATTTTGCCTGCTTCTTCACCGGTCAATGCATTCTGGATGTAAAGACCGATCTGTTCCGGATCAAAGCCGTCTAATTTTTCATATGTTTCATAATTGTCTTTGAGTAATTGTGCAATTGATGCAGAAAAATGAACGGCATTCGTATCGCTTGTACCAAATGCATCATTTTCAGCATTCATATCAAATGCATCAAATCCCGGAATATCCTTATTTCGTACCAGACCTGTATCGGTAATAAAACTTGCAAGATCAATGACTTGATCAGGCGAGACATCGTTAATATTTCTGAGGATCGCATCATAATAGGTGCCTGCTCTCAGGTTTAAAGTGCCATCCTCGTTTTCAGCAAAGGATAACTGATTTCCATTTTCATCCGTAAGATTTAAAGAATTGATATATTCAGCAAAGGCATAAGCGGCGTCTTCCTGCAGTGCTAACTGAAAATCCGTGAATTTATACGAACCTGCTGTTTCAGATAATTCGCCATTTTCATTTACGGTAGAGTCATAACACATCCATGCATAGGCTAAATCTGCATTTTCAATGTCTGCGATCGGACAGTATGCCATAGCACCATATACAGAATCATCATATTTGCTATTGTAAGTATCTGTAGTTTCATCGTAAGTTACACCGATTGCACCTGCCTCGTATAAATATGGATAATATTCCTCCATATTTCCGGTAGCCCCTAAGGCAGAGCTCATCTGTCCGCCGCCGGATGCTCCGACGGAAATGATCTGTTCTTTATAAATGAGAATTTTTCTCCATAAGCCTACTTGATTCTATTACAAAGTTATGATATTCTAATCGAGGTTAGGCGAGGCTAACATAAAGAGACTAATATACATCAAGGAGGAAATTATCATGGATAAAGTTTATGTTATTTATTGGACACAGTCAGGAAACACGCAGGCGATGGCAGAGGCTGTCGGTAAGGGGATCACAGATGCAGGAAAAGAGGCAGTCGTTGTCCCGGTGGGAACGGTTTCTGTGGAGGATTTCAAAGATGCGGCAGGCTTTGCACTGGGATGTCCGGCGATGGGAGCAGAAGTGCTGGAGGAATCCGAGATGGAGCCTTTTGTCTGTGAAGTGGAAGCAATCGCATCCGGAAAGACCATCGGCTTGTTCGGATCCTATGGATGGGGCGATGGACAGTGGATGCGTGACTGGGTAGACCGCATGAACGGCTGCGGAGCAAAGGTGTTAAACGGTGAGGGTGTGATCTGCCAGGAAGCACCGGACGAAGCGGCGCTGGCTGAGTGTGAGAGCCTTGGAAAACAGCTTGCAGCAGTGTAAGATGCCCATGGTTAACAACAGCTTGGAGAAGGGAATCGTATCACACTGTGCTCCGACACTGGCGGGCATGAAGACCGCAGGCTTATTCCGACATTTTTATCAGGACAGAAGTCATGTGATGGATGAGCTGGACGGGGTGAACCGGCTGTTAAACGGGCGGGGTGTGTATGTCGAGATCCTGCGATGGGATGAAAAGGCTGCGCTGGTGTACGTGTATCGCCTCAGCCATCTGCGCGAGACACTGATCCGGCAGGAAGTCATAGACCTGTTGTCGGAATACGGCTATCAGGACATGAGCGTCGAGGCGTGCATCCTGCATTTGAAAACACGGCTTTTGGATGAACACTCATGTTTTCCGCATGAGATCGGTGTGTTTTTGGGGTATCCCATGAAGGATGTGCGGGGATTTATCGAAAACAAGGGTGAGAACTGCAAGTGCTGCGGCATGTGGAAGGTCTACGGTGATGAAAAAGAGGAAGAGAAGTTATTCTGTAAATATAAAAAGTGCGCGGAAATTTACCAGCATTGTTTTTCATGCGGCCGGGCGCTTGTACAGATGACTGTCTGTGCGTGAGTATAACAGGAGATGAAGCATATGGTTCATACATCGGTTAGAAAAAAGGAACGGGAGACAGATCATTTTCACCGGACAAATATGCAGCGGGAGATCGTCATGCAGAGATTGCGGGAACAGGGCTTCCGGATCACCAGACAGCGCCGGATCTTGCTGGATGTCATCTTAAATGAGGAATGTGCCTGTTGTAAGGAGATCTACTATAAAGCATCTTCCATTGATGAGGGAATTGGTGCAGCCACCGTTTACCGGATGGTGAATCTGCTGGAGGAGATCGGTGCCATTGACCGAAAAAGTATGTATCGCATCTCCTGTGGGGAGCAGTGCGAAAACTGTGCGGTCTCACAGACCTTGCAAAAGGCTGAACACCATGAGTGTGAGTTCTGCGGGAATCAATGTGGCATATCATCATGGACAGTGGGGGCTGAAATAGGAATTACGATATCAAACGATAGAAACGGCTGCAAAATTTTACAGAAATGTGAGAAACGAGATAGAAACATCTTGACTAACATGTTAGATGTGCTACAATAACTCATAGGTAGAAAAAACTGTTTGAAACAGGCCGGACACTGACTGTCAGGTCCCAAGAAATAAGATTCTATAAAAAACAAAATGTATAAAACCAACACAAGGAGGAACATCATGAATCTGAATTTAAAACCCGCAAGTGAGTGCACATTTGACGCTGTATCTCTCGGAGAAGTTATGCTGAGACTGGATCCCGGTGAGGGCCGAATCCGTACCGCAAGAAGCTTCCGCGCATGGGAAGGCGGCGGAGAGTACAACGTAGTCCGCGGCTTAAGACGCTGCTTCGGCCTGAAGACAGCTGTGATCACCGCATTTGCAGACAACGAAGTAGGAATGCTGATGGAGGATTTCATCCTTCAGGGCGGTGTGGATACATCTCTGATCAAGTGGATGAAGACAGACGGAATCGGAAGAGTTTGCCGTAACGGCTTGAACTTTACGGAGAGAGGCTTTGGTATCCGCGGAGCAGTCGGATGCTCTGACCGTGCAAATACCGCGATCTCCAAGGCAACTCCGGAGGATTTTGACTTTGAATATATTTTTGGAACTCTGGGTGTTCGCTGGCTGCATACCGGCGGAATCTATGCTGCTTTATCCGAGCAGTCCTGTGAGACTGTTCTGGCAGCCATCAAAACGGCAAAGAAGTATGGAACCATCGTTTCTTACGATCTGAACTATCGTCCTTCTATGTGGAGCGCCATCGGCGGACTTGAGAAGGCACAGGAAGTAAACAAAGAGATCGCAAAATATGTGGATGTTATGATCGGAAACGAGGAAGACTTCACTGCATGTCTTGGTTTCGAGATCGAAGGAAATGACGAGAACTTAAAGGAGTTAAACTTAGACGGCTACAAGAAGATGATCAATCATGCCGCAGAGGTTTACCCGAACTTCAAGGCTGTTGCAACCACACTTCGTGAGGTAAAGACTGCAACTGTGAACGACTGGAGCGCGATCTGCTGGGCAGATGGAGAAATCTATCACTCAAATGAGTACAAGGGTCTTGAGATCATGGATCGTGTCGGCGGCGGTGATTCTTTTGCATCAGGCCTGATCTACGGTCTGATGACCACCGAGGATGCACAGAAGGCTGTAAACTATGGCGCTGCTCACGGTGCACTGGCAATGACTACTCCCGGTGATACCACCATGGCAAGTAAAAAAGAGGTTGAGGCTATCATGAACGGTGCAGGAGCACGTGTAAAGAGATAGTCAAAAGAATCATCGAATACCGGATAAAAAAGGACAGGAGCTGCTAATTTCGCAGCTCCTGTATTAGTTCTTTGATCCGCATGCGGATCTTTGCACGACGGATGCCGGTGTAGCCCACCAGGTCAGCCATGCGCATCAGATATTCGTGACATGCCTGTGACAGCTCCGGGCGTCGGATCTCCAGCATAAATGGCGGGAGCGTATTGCTGATCAGAAGCGTGAGACCGGATTCACTGGCAAACAGGTTATAGTCCTGGCGTTCGGACGGCTTCACCGGTACAAAATGAAAATTATCGTACTTGTCCATCAGCTCAAGGATGTGCTCCAGATGCCGGGCATAGGTTTCCGGTGTATAAACAGGATGGTCATCCTGTATCTCGTAGTCTGTGGCAAACAGTACCTTTCCGGCCCGGATGTCTTCTGCGGTTGCAAGGGGACAGAGTTCGATAAACCCGGTGCGTGCGATTTTTTTTTCGAATAATTCTGCATCTTCAACATCCATCTCCAGTGTTTTTTTCCAGATCGAATCCGGGGTATTGCTGATATAGCTGTCCAATATTTCCCGGGGCAATGTGTACGGGGAGGGCTTGGAGACCTTGTGGATGACCGGGCTGTTATCATATAGCAGCTCGCGAAAACAAGAGATAAATTCCTCCGGATCCCTGTGCGAGATCAGTGCCGGCCGGCACAGCGCCAGCTCCTGTTGAAATTGTGTTGCATAAGCGTTGACCAGCTTTAAGTCGGTAGAGTTGACGGTGATCAGATCCGTCTCGTCGCCGATACTTACGGTTGTCTGAACGCAGTGTCCGGGAATGATGATGAGACTGCGGCGGTACAGATTGTCCCGAAGTCTTGGGTAGTAATATACCTTTGCCTGACCGGATGCATAGATGGGCAGCCAGTAGCGCAGTGATTCCACATAGCGGTTCATAAAATTCAGGGAGGGCATGATATGGTAGAGCTGTATCCCTTTCTTGAAGATCGAGGACAGTGCTGCGGAAAACTCCTGCATGAACGCATAATCTTCAAACAGCCACTCTAAATTTACGTCAGAGATAAAATAAATGCAGGACGCGGTTTGCAGATCCAGTGTTCTGGCAATCCGAATGATCTGGCGTGTGGCCTCCCGTTTTTCTGCGTTTCCATAATAAAACTGTGTCTGCCCGGTCAGTAGATGCGGAACATCAGGTGTGCTGCCGTTGTCTGTTTGCTCCATGGGAAGCGGCAAGGGCGTGGCGACATTCTCAAGCACACGCTCTAATACCGGGCTGTCCCCCAAAAGCCATTGATATAGCTGATCCGTCCATTCTTCCACGGAGGTGTGATTTCTAAGCTCCGGCTTTTCCAGCATTTCGGAAAGGGCATGAAACTGGAAATCTGCGGAGCAGCGCCTGGCAAAAAAATGTGCCATATGATGGATGTGCTCACGGTTCCGCGGAGTTTTCCGTTTTCCGTTTCGAAGCAGACTGATCAGTGACCGGTCAACAGAAATGCCATCTGCAAGTTCTTTGTTCGAAGTATTTGTGATCTTCATTAAAAAATTCAGTTTCGCTGAAAATTGCATTGTGAATCCCTCCTGAAGTGTTTTCATTTATGTCTTTATTATAGTAAAAACTCCATTGTTACGCAATAAAAATGTCATCTGAAATGACACAATAATGTCATGTCACCATTCGTGACAAATGCGAGGGAGTATTGAAAAGAGAAATAAAGACTGTTATCATTAATTTGAAATATTTGTCAAAAAAGGAGAATCATGTTATGCAGATAGACGCGTGTTATGCAGCTTTTGGAGGGAACTACGAGGATGTGAAGTCACGTTTGATGAAGGATGATCTGATCAAACGTCTGGTCATCAAGTTTTTGGCTGATACCAGCTATGAAAGACTGGCAGAGGCAGTGGCACAAAAAAACCATGGGGATGCCTTCCGGGCGGTTCACACACTGAAGGGAGTCAGCCAGAACTTAAGCTTCGACAGACTGAGTCAGGCGACCGAAGGATTGACAGAAACACTTCGCAAATGGGAGACCATCCCGGTGGATGAGGCGCTTTGTGAAGCACAGTTTGAGCAGGTGACGGCAGAATACCAGGCAGTCATCGGTGCCATCAGACAGCTGCAGGATGCAGAATAACAGTGAAAGAATAAGAACGTATGGAAAGAATCAGATCACAGCTTGCTAATAACGGCTTTACAACCGATCAGATCGCTGAGATCGAGGCGGGGGCGCAGGAAGGCTTAGATGTGAGCGCCTATGCAGACCGAAGGTTTCTGGCGATCCAGATGTGCCAGATCCGGTTTGGGCTGGCTGCCGGGCTTGACGTCCGTGCCTATGCCAACCCCAAATATGACTGGTTTCAAATGGAAGAGATCCGGAAAGGCCTGATGGCGAAGCTTTCGATCGAATTGTATGCTTCGCCTGAAATCACCTATGACAAGATGAAGCAGATCCGTCTGGGATTGTGTGCAGGGATCGATCTGTCTCCCTTTCAGCATCTGGAGTCCGGTATCTTAAAACAGCTGAGGCTTGCTTTAGAAAATAATGTAAAGATCGTTCCTTATATCAATGAAGGATATGACACGGAGCAGCTGGAGGCCATCCGCGAGGCGCTGCAAAAGAACATACTCATCGAGTCGTACCTGAATGTGAACTTCCGGGGTGTCTGTATCCGTGAGATCTGTCTGGGACTGGAGCATGGAGTGGATGTTTCGGTGTATGCAGATCCCTGTTACTACTGGCAGCAGATGCGGGAGATCCGCTATGGTCTGGAACATTTGGTGGATGTATCGATCTATTGTAATCATTTTTACAGCTATGAGCAGATGCGCCAGATCCGCTTCGGTCTGGAGGAGGGTCTGGATGTATCCTATTACAGCAGCCTGATGTATACGGCTGCAGATATGCAGCAGCGACGGCTTGCGCTGCAGGAGCACCCGGCTCTGGCTGTTTGCGGAGATACACCGGAGCTGCCCGCTGACGACGAAACGGAAACGGTTCGCATTAAGCTGGCAGAAGAGAACACTGCAGCTTATGCGGATGTGTACGGCGATGTACAGGACTCGCTGCGGGTAGAGGTGTTAAAGGCGCTGAATAAACGTGGGATCGTAAGCGGTATCCGTTATGATACCATCGACCGGATAACTACCGGAGAGGAGATGAGGACCCATGTTCTTGTTGCGTCCGGTGTCATGCCCCACGACGGAACAGACGGCTACTATGAATATTTCTTCCGGACGCAGGTTGCGCGTACGCCGAAGGTGCTGGAGGATGGCAATGTCGATTACCACAATGTGGAGTGGTTTGAGCAGGTGAAAAAGGGACAGAAGCTTGCCGTGTATCATCCTGCCACAAATGGTACGAACGGAATGACGGTGACCGGAAAAGAGATTCCTGCGCGAAAGGGAAGAGAGCTTTGCATTCTGACCGGAAACGGCTTCCACCGGCTGGCAGACGGGAAGACCTATGTTGCGGATCTGGACGGGGTCGTTACCTATTCGGAAAATTATGCGGGAACAGATACGATCGTTGAGATCCGTATGGACGTTAGGAATCTTTTGACCGTTGATTCGGTTACTTTGGCAACCGGAGATGTGCATTTTGATGGTAACGTGTGTGTCCGCGGAAATGTCGGAAGCGGAGCCGGGATCTATGCAGCCGGAGATGTGCTGGTGGGAGGTTTTGTGGAATCGGCATTTATCAGCTCCGGCGGCAGCGTGATGATCCGACAGGGAATGAACGCATCCGGTGCGGGTGAGATCCGTGCGGCAGGAGATGTGAACGGGTGCTTCTTTGAGGCGGTAAAGATCGATGCCGGCGGAAGCATTCACGGAGATTATTTTATGAATTGTGAGCTCTATGCACGAGGAAAGATCGACGTGATGGGCAAAAAAGGAAGTCTTGTAGGCGGGGAAGCCTGTGCAGAGCTGGGACTTCGTGCCAACAGGCTTGGCAATCAGGCCGGTCTGTCGACCTGCATCAAGCTTGGCGTGAGTGATCGTTTGCGCAAAGAGGAGCTGGACTTAAATGAGCAGGTCAGAAATGTGAGCGCGGAGATGGAAACACTGACACGCGCCCATGATGAGTTTGTGAAGAAGTATCAGCCCGAGGTGCGCAACTCTATAGAACTGTTTTTAAAGGTGGAGAGTGCCATCTATACAAAGGAAAAGGAAATGGACGAACTGATGCGTAAGCAGAAGCTTTTGGAGGAAGAAAAACGAAGGACCGCTGCGGTCAGTGCCGTTGTCGAAACGAAGTTGTATGAGAATGTGACGTTTGAGATCGATCGGATCCGGTGGAAGAACACAAAGACGCTGGGCAGTGTCCGCGTAAAAAAAATGGAGAAAAAGATCCTGGTATTTTCCAACCGCTGAGGATGAATGGGTTCCTGTAAATAAACTCTTTTATTCTTTGAAAAAAGTGATACAATAGAAGGAGGTATTATACGAACCGTAGAAACAGGTAATAGGGGGAACATAGACAGATGATAAGAAGAAAAAAGGCTTTTCAGGTCATTTATGAGGCGATTAGCGAGGCGGAAGAGGCCGTTACCGGCGCGCCGCTTGACACCGGGGTGCAGCCGGACGAGGATACGGTAAAGGAGGATCTGCAGAGTCTGATCGTAAATGAGGTACGCCTGTCGGATGCATCCAAAGCGCTGATGGATTCCACAAGCAGACTGAGTGTATTTGATGTGGGGATGACACATATTTCCGGACAGCTGATGAACTACGCGAGATCTTTGGCAGAGGTCAGTGATTCCAATCTTGCCATTGTGGAGGAGACGACAGCAAGTCTGAACATGGTAGATGAGAATGCAAAGGCAACCTCTGAGATGCTTCACCATCTCAATGAGGATGCCCAGCTTTTGGCGACAAAGACAAAGGAGAGCCAGCAGCTGTTAAATGATGCAAAGCAGCTGAAGGATGAGCTGGTTGAGGATATGAAGGTCATGGCAGATGAGATGACCCGGCTGATGCGTCTGGTTGACGAAGTGAATGAGATCGTGGATAAGGTTCAGGCAATCGCCGGGCAGACGAATCTGTTGGCACTGAATGCTTCCATTGAGGCAGCCCGTGCAGGAGAGCTGGGAAAGGGCTTTGCGGTTGTTGCGGACGAGGTTCGCAAGCTTGCAGACGATACAAATGTACAGCTGGTTGATATGCGCCAGTTTGTCAGCCAGATGAATCAGGCGACAGAGGAGAGCCGTGCCAGCCTGGAAAAATCAGTTGCATCCGGAAATCGTATGGGTGAGATGATAGACGGTGCAACCGCAAGTGTGCTGGCAAACACCAGCCGTCTTGGCAATATTGCTGATGACGTGCGGGAAATGAATACATCCGTCGGAGAGATCCGTGATGCCATTCACGAGATCAACACGGCAATGGATTCCTCTACGCAGGATGCGGAGCAGCTGGCAGGGATGACATCAAATATCCGCGATGATGCAGAAAAGAGCGTGGATTATGCGAGACAGCTGGCAGAGATCGATGATGAGTTGTCTGCCATTGTGGAAAACATGTATGCCGGCTTAGAGCAGAGCCGCCGCGCACCGAAGAATGAAGAAATCATTGACATTTTGACAAAGGCAAAGACTGCTCATGCGAACTGGCTGACAGTCTTAAAGCAGATCGTGGATGAAGGAATGGGGCAGCCGATCCAGGTAAATCCGAAAAAATGTATGTTTGGTCATTATTATTATGCACTGGCGATCAAGCATCCGGAATTGGCTGAAAAGTGGAACCGGATCGGAACATTGCATGGAACCTTCCATACATTGGGAAAGACCGTTCTGGAGCGTTTAGATCAGGATGCGCAGTCCAGACTGGCACTTTATGAGGAGGCTGTGGAAGTATCCGGTCAGCTGATGGATACGATCGATGCGGTCATTGCTGATCTGACAAAGATGCAGGATGACGGTGAGGCCGTGTTTGCCAAAAGCCGTTGGTAGAAGGGAAATGAATGAAAGTAGAAATATAGAGTCAGATCATATGGACAAAGGTAAGAAAAAGAAACTGGTAATCAATGTTTTAATATTTTTAGCCATCATGATAGGTACCGTGTGGTTCGTCTTTCGGGACGAAGGCGTGGATGCAGTACTGACAGCTATGAAGCAGATGTCTTTCGGACATCTGCTTCTCTCTGTTGTGATCGCTTTGTTTTTTGTTGGGGCAGAAGGGGTGATGATCTGGTATCTGCTCCGGGCGATCGACGGAACAAGCAGCCTGGGAAGCTGTATCAGCTGCTCCTTTATTGGATTTTTGTTTTCCGGTATCACGCCGTCGGCAACCGGCGGGCAGCCCATGCAGCTTTATTATTTAAAACGCGATGGGAATTCCTGGTCACTGAGTTCCGTGGTACTTATGACGGTAGCGCTCATGTATAAGCTGGTGCTTGTGATCTTCGGTGTGGGGATCCTGATCTTTTGGCATGAGCCTCTTCGAGGCTATCTGGGAAAAGGCTATTATCGCCTGTTTTTGCTTGGACTGACGCTCAATGCCGCACTGGTTGTGGGGCTTTTGATGGTCATGTTTACCCCGGCTGTGATACGCATGCTGATCGCGAAGGTGGAATGGCTGGCGGTAAAGCTGCATCTGATGAAAAAGGCTGGTTCGAAGAAGGCAAGGCTGGATCACTTCATGGAGAATTATCAGCATGCACTGTCATTTCTGAAGGAACACAAGGGAAAGATGTTCGTGGTGTTTCTTGGAACAGTGGTGCAGCGGGCGGCGGTATTTGCGCTGACGTATGTGGTTTATCGCGGTATGGGAATGAGCGGGGCCTCCCTTACAACGGTCATGTGGCTGCAGGCGGCCGTGTACATAGGTGTAGACATGCTGCCGATCCCCGGCGCCCAGGGCATCACGGAGGCCATGTACCGGCGGGCATTTTTAGATATCTTTACCGCCGGACATGTGACTGCCTCCATGTGTATCAGCAGAGGTGTGAGCTTTTACCTGATGATCCTGGTGGGATTGGTTGTGACATTGTATCAATTCGTCATAAAAAAATGAGACTGCTTTGGCAGTCTCATTTTTTTATGTGAACTAACAACGTTCTAACGCCTGGGAAAGGTCCGCGATCAGATCCTCGATATCTTCAAGACCGATACTGATGCGCACCAGCTCTGCCGGAACGCCGGCTTCTTTTAACTGCTCGTCTGTCATCTGACGGTGGGTAGAGGATGCAGGGTTCAGACAGCAGGTTCTTGCATCTGCCACATGTGTCTCAATGGCTGCCAGCTTCAGGCTCTTCATAAAGATGCTTGCAGCTTCACGTCCGCCTGCCAGTCCAAAGGAAACAACGCCGCAGCTGCCGTTCGGCAGATATTTCTCTGCCAGGGCGTGATACGGGTCGTCCGGCAGTCCACAGTAGTTGACGTAAGCTACCTTCGGATGATCGTGCAAGAATTCCGCAACAGCCTGTCCGTTTTCACAATGACGTTTCATGCGCACATGAAGACTCTCTAACCCAAGGTTTAACAGGAATGCGTTCTGGGGGCTTTGGATCGATCCCAGATCACGCATGAGCTGTGTGGTACATTTTGTGATGAAAGCGCCCTCCTTGCCGAAGCGCTCGGAGTAATTGACACCGTGATAGCTTTCATCGGGAGTGGTAAGTCCGGGATATTTGTCTGCGTGTGCCATCCAGTCAAAATGACCGCTGTCCACGATCGCTCCGCCCACACCGGCACCGTGTCCGTCCATGTATTTGGTGGTGGAGTGGGTGACGATATCTGCTCCCCACTCGAAGGGACGGCAGCCTACCGGAGTGGCAAAGGTATTGTCCACGATCAGCGGAACGCCGTGTGCGTGTGCTACCTTTGCAAATAATTCAATGTCTAATACCGTCAGCGCCGGATTGGCGATGGTCTCACCAAACATTGCCTTGGTGTTCGGACGAAAAGCAGCGTTTAATTCCTCCTCGGTAGCGGTCGGTGAAACGAAGGTGACATCAATGCCCATGCGTTTCATGGTCACGGAGATCAGATTGAACGTTCCACCGTAAATGCTGCTGCTGGATACGATGTGATCGCCGCACTCGCAGATGTTGAACAGTGCAAAAAAGTTTGCGGCCTGTCCGCTGGAAGTGAGCATGGCAGCGGTACCGCCCTCTAATTCGGCAATCTTTGCTGCTACATAGTCGTTGGTGGGGTTTTGCAGACGGGTGTAAAAATAGCCCTCTGCCTCAAGGTCAAATAATTTACCCATGTCTTCGCTGGTGTCATATTTGAAGGTTGTGCTCTGGACAATGGGGATCTGGCGGGGTTCGCCGTTTCCGGGCGTGTAACCGCCCTGTACACAGATCGTATTTGTTTTCAATGCTAAAAGTCCTCCTGATTCTCCTGAATTTTACCAAGAATTATTCTATTACATATTCTATCATTTTAGGTGGATTTTCACAACTGTTTTGTGCTAAGATATAATTTGGAGTTCGCGCTCTGAATGATACTTTTGCAAAACATAGGAGAAATATATGAATCAGTCGAAATTACCTACCGTTTATCTGGTAGACAGTGAAAATGTAAATGATGTCTGGATCCGGCTTGTGCCTGAAATGGATGAACAGGACGAGATCCTTGTGTTCTATACCGAGAAAAGTCCGCATATGAGTTATGAGAAAGTCATCGAACTGACCCAGCTTTCCGACCGTCCCATCCGGTGGATCAAATGTGTGGAAGGCAGCAATGCGCTGGATTTTCAGCTTGTCACGGAATTGGGGGCTCGGGTGGCCACGCAGCCGGGGCATGTGTTTGTCATCGTATCCAACGACAACGGCTTCGATGCGGTTGTCAAATACTGGACGCAGCGGGAGATCCCGGTGCGGCGCATGAAGAGTACAGAGTGCAAACAGCTTTGCCGGAAACCACGGAACAAGACCGGGGAGATGGATCCGGTTGTCGTTGAACCGGTGGAAGAGCTGCAGGAGGAGCCTGAGAAGGAGCCGGAATTTGCGTATCTGTCTGATATCGAACAGCTGGGCAGATCTATCCCCCTGTCAAAGCTTACGCTGTTCCATGATGCGTTTGTCTGTATGTATGATCAGGAGATCGGCGATGCGATCTACTATTATATGAAGGACCACAAGGAACAGCTGGAGTATCTGTCTGAATTCTATCTTCCGAAGCGTAAGGCGCGCCTGAAAAACTATTTTTCCATGGCGCTGGAGCGTGCAGGCGGTAATCCCGCCGGGACGGATGATGTGATGGATATTTACAATCACATTGACGAACCAAAGAAAAATCTGCAGAAGCTGAATGTGGAAGCGGTCAAAAAATTTGGTCAGGAGCAGGGCAGCAGCTATTACAAGATACTGAAGAAGCACGTGAAGATCATGAGCAAGCTGTAAGCTGTGCGTGACCTTCGGATCGGATTTTAAAACAGATGGAGGCACCGGTTTTATGAACCATAAGTTATTAAAATTTCAAAGACTGCTGGGTGTCTGTGTCATCCTGATATTAGCGATCGCCATTGGAAAAAGCTTTTCCGTGGGACCTTTGGCACATAAAATGCGGCCGTCTACCATTCATGTGGAACAGCTGGAATGGGAGAGCTGCACGCAGATCGATGATAACACCTGGGATTATACATATCAGCTTCCCAATCAGATCATGACAGATGATGTGATCAGTGTGGGTACCTACTGGGCAAGCGTGAATGTTTATGCAGGTGATCGGCTGTTATTAAAGTTTGACGACTCGGAAAAAGAAAAAGGCTCAACCAGACAATGGATCCGTCTGCCTCTTTGGACTGGTGGAAAGACACTTCACGTCAGATACTCTGGAGAGCGCAGCAGGGTGGAGCTGTCAGCGAAGGAAACTGCTTATTATGGCAATGCAGCGCTTGTCTATCTGGTTTTTGTGGCGGATCAAGCCTACGCCCTGATCTTTGCTGTGGCCGTTTGTCTGATGCTCATCATCATGGCCTATTTTTACCGGCTGATGCGCCACCAGATGGATGTAAGCATGCGGCGCAGTCTTTGGTTTTTGGGATCGTTTATCCTGATGACCGGGATCTGGATCGTGTGTGATTCGAAGATCCTGTTCACATTGTCACGGAACATCGCCGGGAATACCATCGCAGCCTATGCTTCGCTGACCCTGTTTCCGATGTTTTTGACGATGTTTGTCAGCGAAGTAACAGACCACAGGATGCGTTTTTTAGATGTGCTCCCGATACTTTATATGGTTGACCTTGTTTTTATGATGACTGCGCATCTGACGCATCTGATCTCGCTGGATCACACGCTGATTACCGTTCATGTGCTCATGGTCGTGACGATCGTGGCCATTCTTGCAGGTGGGATCATGGATGTGAGGAAGCATAAGAACCGGGATATGAAAAAGATCCTGATCGGCTTTGTGGGATTTGCGATCTTTAGCGCGATCGCTCTGATCCGGTTCAACCTTTCGCCGACAACGAATTATGCGCCTGTTTTTTGTGCAGGCCTGTACTATTTCATTTTCTTTGTTGTGTGGGCAGCCTATGACAGGCTGTATCGCCTGATGGGACACAATGCAAAGGTCATGGCCTATCAAAGGCTGGCATACAGAGATGTTCTGACGAATCTTGGAAACCGTGCGGCATTTGTGAAAAAACAGTCGGAGCTTTCACCCGATGCGAAGGTTGGTTTTGTTGTCCTGGATATCAATAACCTGAAGCACACGAATGACTGCTTCGGACATCAGGCTGGTGATGAGCTGATCTGCTGTGCGGCTGACTGCATCTCGCAGGTGTTTAAAGGGAAGGGAAAGGCGTACCGCATCGGCGGGGATGAATTTGTAGTGGTCGTTGATTCTGCCACAGAGGAATTCCTTCGGATGCTCCTGCGCAGACTGGAGAATGTGCAGAAAGAAAAGCAGCAGGGGTTGGACGTTCCGTGGAAGCTTCAGATCGCATACGGTTATGCACTGCATCAGGCCGGGGAAAGCTATGATGAGCTGTTCCGTGCGGCCGATGACCGGATGTATGAGTGCAAGCGCCGGATGAAGGAACTGGATCAAAAGGCAGCAAGTGAAAATATGTGATTGACAAACGCCTCCTACAGTTGTAGTATTGCATTGTACTACAACTGTAGGAGGCTTATTTTTATGAAACTGACAGATGCGGAATGGAGTGTTCTGACAGTACTTTGGAGTGGAGAGCGATTTGCGCTCGCAGAGGTAACGCAGGCATTGAAGGAAGAAAAAAACTGGAGCAGGAATACGGTACATACTTATCTGACGCGAATGACGGCTAAGGGACTCGTTGCTATCGATCATGCACAGGAGAAGCCCTACGCAGCAGCAGTGGCGAAAGAGGACTGTGCCAGAGCGGAGCGGCAGGATCTTTTAAACCGGGTATACGGCGGAGCTGCCGGGGAACTGGTGGCGGCATTTTTGCAGGAATCAAAGATGTCAGAAAAAGAGGTGGAGCGTTTGCGAAAGCTCCTTGATGAGATGGAGGTGTAGCCGATGACAAATGTGTGGGGATTTTTCTTACAGACGTTGTCGGTTTCTGCGGTGGCGCTTGTGCTGCTGATCATCAAACGGCTGCTTTTGGATAAAATGTCACCGAATGTTCAGTATGCCCTGTGGCTTGTATTGGCGCTTAGGATCATCCTGCCTGTACGGGCGGGGGTGAGTATTCTGCTTCCGGTACCGGTGTGGGTAGAACTGCTGAAAGCCAAGGTAGAACGGCATCTGACCTCTGGTTACAGCAGTATGTATGAGCTGACTGGAAATCGATATATTTTTCCCGTGTATCGGAAAATGCCTGTGAGTGTGACGGATTGGCTGTTTGTAATCTATGGTCTGGGAATAGCGGCTGTTCTTTGGCATTATGCAGTTGCATATATTCGCCTGCGCAAGGTGCTGCGGCACAATGGTGTGGCAGATGTGTCAATGCAGGCAAAGGTGGATTCGGTAGCGGAAGCTTACGGACTGCGCACGGTTCCGGTGCGCATGGTAAGTGGTGTGTATAGTCCGTTTGTGTGTGGCATTTTTCGTCCCGTGCTCGTGCTGCCGGAAGATCGTGAACTGAGCGATTCGGTCCTGTTGCATGAACTTTTGCATCGTGCACATTTTGATCCGGTAAAAAATATGATCTGGTGTATCTTGCGGGCACTGCACTGGTGCAATCCGTTTTTATGGTGTGTTGTGAATCGGATCGAAAATGATCTGGAGACGTGCTGTGACCAGCGGGTGCTGGAGCGGCTGGAGGGCGAGGCGCGCCGGGATTACGGAAAGACGCTGCTTCTGATGGCAAATGATCGTTATGCGCGCATGCCCGGCACGAGCTCCATCTCAAACGGCGGCAAAAATATCGCACGGCGCATCGAGGCGATCGTGCGTTTCAAAACATATCCGAAGGGCGTGACCTTTGCGCTTGTTTGTATGGCAGTGCTTTTGATCAATGCAGCTGTGAGTGGGCAGACGGTAAACGGTTCGGACGAATGGCTCCGCCCTGTGGATGAGTCACGGCTGGATTATGCGCTTGCCATGAGCCGTGTGAAGCGGTGTACGACGCTGGCGGGGGCGCTGGACACCTACGCGAAAGGAATTCTTTATCAGAATGGCATTTATCTGGCGATGGCTTCACCGTTGTCGCAGCAGGAAGCTTTGGAGACAGCAATGCGAAAGAGTGCTGCGGATGGCTGGGTGACATATCATGTGGGACATGGTTTTGACAATAAAGATCGGATGGCAGTCTATGAGGCTGGCGGTTATCGGATCTGTAATCTGAAGGAATGCGCAGACGGAGATTATGAGGTGTTGCTGCTGTTTTCTGGTGCATTTCCATCGGGAGAACAGACGGAGAATGGCACACTGGTGCTGCCGGTGCAGGCGCATGAGACAGATGACGGCTGGGTCGTGGAATGCACAGGGGAGATGGACTGTATCGATACGGCTTTCAATGCAGACAATATGGATCTGTCTTTATTGCCGTCGCTGCAAAGCTACGAGGGAGTGTGTAAGTACGGAAAGGTAGTACTTGATGTATACAATTTTTATATGGTTGAGGGTAACAATATGATTAGCTGGAACACCATGTCCGGTGATACACTCATTCCAAATGCAGAGTTTCATGATGCAGGTATCTTTCAGCAGGGTGTGTATGATATCCGTCAGGCAGATGCCGGGATGCCTGTGCATCATGTGGGTATTGTCTACGCGCGGGTGCCGGAGGGAGAAGATACACCTATCTATCCCCATACGCCTGTGCTGGGCTCAGATAGCGGAAGCTCCTCAGATGGTTATGCATGGGAAAACAGACCGGTCAGCGAGTTGGAGAATGGTGGTGTGATGAAAATGGGCAGCGGAGGAAGCTGGGATATTGAGCAGGCGGGCTGTGTGCCGGAGGGCTACGGCGTCCGGATTTACTGGGATGGAAGATTTATGAAAGAATTGCGATTGGAGGAAGTGTATGAACAATGAGACCTGTGTGGGAGAAATTGCAGGATCGGTGCAGAACATCAATTATGAAAAGCTGCGCAGTGCGGTGAAAGCGATTGGCTTTGGGTATGCATTTTTATACCTGAACCTGAATTTGGGACGGGTGAATCTGTTACCGAACTGGGTAGGTTATCTTCTGATCCGGGAGGCGTGTGACGACATTGGTGAGCAGGAACCGTCAATTGTGCTTTTGAAGCCTCTGGCAGCGCTGCTCGCTGGCTATGAGGGCGTGTTATGGCTGTGCAAACTGCTTGATATCAACCTTTCAATTCCGGTGGCTGAGGTGGTGATCGCTGTGGCAAGCCTGTATTTTCATTATCAGCTCATGACAAACCTCGGTGATCTGGCAGATCATCTGCATCTTGCGGAGCGAGACCGGCTGTATAGTACCCGCATTTGGCAGGCTGCGCTTACAACGCTGCTTGGGGTTCCTGTGCTTAAAAATCTTTGCGTTCAGACTGGATTACTTGTGGCGACATTTATCGTGCTGGTGCGCGTGGTTGTCGGGATCATTTATCTGGAAGGGTCACTGCGGGAACTTGCTGAGCAGAGTAGCCTATCGTAGAATGTTTGTTTCATTTGAAAGGCAGGTGTTATTGTAGAGCAATCTATGATAATTCTTGCCTTTTTCCGTATATGTCTGAATCAGTCACTGGAAAATGGATATAATAACGTATATTGACAAAAATGGTAAAGATAAGTTATATTAAAGCTAATAAAAATTAACCACAATAAACAAAATGTGTTAGAGAGGGATAATATGTTACTGGAATATTTGCAGAAAAATTATAAAGTGAACGAACCGATTTTTGTGTCAGATATAGACTTACCTGTTACGGATACAAATTTACGCCAGATGTTTAAGGTGCTTTGTGATAGCGGACAGATTCTCAGATATGATACAGGGATATATTATTTGAAAGGTGCTTCCAGACTAAACGGTGGGACTTCTTTATCGGCCAGCGAAGTAGCAAAATATAAATATATCTCAAGGAAGAATCAGATCAATGGATATTATTCCGGATATACATTTGCAAATCAACTTGGACTTACTACTCAGGTTCCTTTCACGATAGAAATCGTAAGTAATCAAGCAAGTGCAAAGCGCCGGGAGGTAAGCGTAAAAAATCAAAAGATCATATTAAGAAAACCTCGAACAGAAATAACCAACGATAATTATCGCGTGTTGCAATTGCTGGATTTACTCAAGGACTTAGAGCGATATGTAGATGACGATATGGCAATGGCGGCTGAGCGTTTGTGTGCTTATATTATAGCAATTGGTGTCAGACGGATAGATGTTGACCAGTACATTGCTTT
>JAQYOU010000089.1 GCA_028727105.1 bacterium | reverse complement strand
ACCGTGGCAAGTACTGCCTTTTCATTCTTTTCCCGCAGGCGCAGATAGATCTGTTCTGCCGTTAAGTGCTCTGTGGAATTGTTGATGATCTCTAAAATGTAGCGTGCATTTTTTGTCATAGCAATCCTCGCATGTCATCGGTAAAACGTTCGGGTTCAACTGGAAAATTAGAATGATTCTAAAAATGTAATAGCATAAATTGGAAAAATACGCAATTAATTTTTATACCGGATTTTTATAATTTTTTGAAATGATTGCCAGTTTTGCATGATTTCCGCCCAGATTTTCCGAGGAATGACAAATAAAGAGAAAATATGTTAAAATGAGCCTTGCGGAGAATGTACTGGAAACAGTAGAAAGGGTACTTGATGTTAGAACATGAAGAAACAACTATTTGATATTGCTGTCTGTGATGACGTACAGACAGATCGAGAAGAGACCGCACAGCTGACAGAGGAGATCTGCAAGGCGGAAGGGATCATCCCAAGGATCGCGCGATTTGAACGTGCAGAAGCTTTGCTGGAGGCCATACAAGGTGGTGAACATTTTGCGCTTTTACTGATCGATGTATTGCTGCCGGGCCTGGACGGCATGGAGCTTGCGCGGGTACTGCGCGGGCAGAATGAACAGGCATCCATCGTATTTATATCCTGCAATCGGGAGATGGCATTGCAGGGCTATGAAGTGTCGGCGGCCCGCTATCTGGCAAAGCCACTGGATCCGGAGAAGTTAAAGGAAGCTATCTTGTTCTGCTACGGGCAGTACCAAAAGGAGCGGGAACTGCTATTGCCGGTGGGCGGCAGTATGAGAAGGATCGCGCCCAGAGATATCTATTATGTTGAGATCATGGGCAGAAAGTGCAGGATCAGACTGGAACAGGAGGAATGCGATGTCAGCCTTTCCATGTCGGAACTGGAAGAGCTGCTCCCGGAGCATGATTTTATCCGCTGCCATCAGAGCTTTCTGGTGAATTGGCACCATGTGCAGAGTCTGCGGACGGATGCGATCGAGCTGACAGACAAACGGATGGTTCCGGTCAGTAAGCATCGTGTGAAACAGGTGCGGCAGGCATTTGTGGATTATATGAAGATGTAGAAAACTATGAAACCTCCCAATATTCGCAAGGCGGGATCGTTTTGCGAATGTTGGGAGGTTTCTGCGTCGTGATATCCTACAGCGGAAGGATCACCGTCACCTGATAAGTCGTCTCAGATTCCTCGATGGAAAGCGTATGCTCCCCAAAACGGCTCATGATCTGACGGATGATCTTCACCCCATACCCATGCTTTTGCGTGGGTATTTTTTTCGTTTTGTTGTCCGAAGCCGCTCTGGAATTTTCACAGGTAAATACAAAATACTGATCCTTGCAGTGGAGATCCAGCCGGATGAAGGGCTCACTGATTCCGGGAGCGGAGGCAGCAGAAATGGCATTGTCCAGAATGTTTGCCACCAGGCAGCACAGCTCGGGATCGGAGAGCGGCAGCTGTGCGGGCGCTTCGGCGCGGACGATCTCTATTGAAATATCCTTGGAAATATCTTTGGAAATGCCTTTGGAACTGCCTTTTTCGGCTATCGCATGGAGCTTTCCGTTCAAGAGAATGTTCAGTGTTTGGTTTTCGGTGGATATGACGGGACGTACATCTTCCACCTGTCCGATCAGCTCGTCCAGATAATTTTCGATCCGCTCCGGGGCATCTTTTGCCATCTGACGCAGCAGAGAATAGTGCTTCATGGTATCGTGACGGATCATCATCACTTCCTGTGACTGTCGGCGCAGGTTCTCATAGCTTTCCATGGCAAGCTCGTTTCGGGCAGTCAGGACCGCCAGCTCTGTGCGGCGCTCCGACTCGCGGTCAAACAGCTCCATCACCACGGCGGCCAGACCGGAGATCAGCACGAGATTCCAGAGTAGCTTTAAGGTGGCATTTGGAACGTGCGTGATGGTATCGCCCTGTAACCTTCGAAGGACAGTGGAAATGTACTCCGGATAGAGGGGAATGCACGACAAAAGGAACAACGCATAGCCGCCGGTCAGGAGCAGCGCAGTCTTCGAAAGATAGCTGAAGAACCGGTCACCCTTTTTCCAGAGCAGGAAAGCACAGGTCAGCGCGGCAAGCAGCGTGACAAAACCGGTATACTGGGGCAGATTTATAAAAAACATATATTGATCGCCGCTTGGATTCAGTTTCCCGAGCTGTGTCAAAAGAAAGAGCAGTGTGGCGCAACACTGGATCGCGGTGCAGGCCAGATACAGCGGGCGCAGATGCTTCGCCTGCAGGGCAAGGAAGAGCAGCAGAATCCCCACAGACAGGTGAAAGCTCGTCCATACCAGATCAAAGGAGGCGATTCCGATATAGCGGGCGGTAAAATCCGCCTTTGCCAAAAGATTGCAGATCTGCATCAGGATCGCCAGCGCAAACACGGGAAGCTGTAGGGAGATGTTTCCGGCGGTGGCATTTCGGATCAATGCCGCCAGCAAAAGCAGCTCCAGTGCAAACAGAAATGCCACGGGGAGCATGGTCCCTGAAGCGGATGCGATCAGACCGCTCTCGTAGGCATAGCCGCAGTATAGACGTACATTGCAGGGCCACACCGTGATCTCGTCAGATTCCACCTCGGAAAAGGCAGAGCTGGACTGGGCAATGGTCAGCGTCTGACCGAGATAATCCGGCGGCAGGGAGACGGTGATCGTCTCCAACCGGTCCCATTCCAGATTGGAAAGCGCTACGTAACCGATCCGGTTATCCTGCTGCGGATCGTCGGTGTAGATCAGGGTGTCACCTAAAAACACGCTGAAGGTCTGATTGACGGAGCCGATCTGCAGTGTCGGGCTGTCGAGATCCTCCGTCAGCGTGCGGGAATAGTAAAAGGTCTGACCCGGGTGATCGGCACCGAGATATCCGCCGGCGCCATCCGGGGTCAGCTCCGTGACGTTTCCTGCCTCGTTGGTGTAGACCGTCCAGCCCTTATTTCCTTCCCATTCCTGACCATCCTGGGGAGCCAGGGACAGGTCATAGGAGGCATCCTCCATGGGCCTGGTATAATAGAAAACTGCCAGAGCAGACGGGATGCCCAGCAGGATGGACAGTACAACCGCAAAAATCGTGATCGGTAACTTCTTTGTTTCAGTTCGCATTTCTTTTCGAATTTCTTTTCTCATTCGTAAACCTCCGTTTATCAGATTGCATTCAGTATAGCAACAGTTTTTTACAGGTGTCAAGGGAACTCCGGGATATCCATAGAATCAGATGCCTGATTTTGTCGGATTTTTGCCCGATTTTGCGCAAAAAAGAAAAAAGAAAAAGGGATGTGATACTATTATTTCTATCATATAGAGTATTAAAAAAATGGTGGAAGTGGAGAAGCGATGATACAGGAATACTTATTGCAAGGTGATACACTCGGGGCGTTTGCACCGCTCATACCGGAGGTGTATCTGGAGGACATCAAGAACAATGAGATCTTTGCGGTGGGAGCCGTTGATACATGGGAATATGAGGTGGTCGGCGTGGTCCTGTGCCGCGATATCAGCGGCTGGATGGAGCTGGTATGGATCAATTTTTCGGAAAATTATGAGAATTCGGAGGATGCGATGAGCTTCCTGCGGAGGCGGCTGGAAAAGGCTGAAAAGGCCGGTGTGCTGATGGGCGCTTTTATCGATTACAAGGATGAGGAATCAGCGGAAAAGTATGCATGGATGCTCCGTGCCATGGGCTTTCGTGATTATCAGGTGTCAAATGATGTCTTTGAGCTGACAAAAGCCGATGTCAGGGAGATCGAGATCCTGCGCCGGCCGGTATCGAAACAGGTGAAAAGGCTTGGCGCGCTGGACGAAGAAAAAAGGAAAAAGATCGCGAAAGCGATCGTGGCAGACGAACGGGCGATCCCGCTTCCCCATCCGGTGGACTGGAGCGTTTACGATGAGGACATCAGCGTAGCATACATGGATGGCACGGATCCGAAGGGACTGCTGTTATTTTCCTGGACGGATGATATGCTCGTGTTTTCCTGTGCGTGGGCGCTGGAGCCGAAGGTGCTTGTGCTGATGCTGGTAGCGGCACTGGCAGCGTTTGAAAAGAAAGCAGACGAGGATGTGAGCCTGCTCATTCCGGTGTTGGACGCACAGACAAAGGGGCTGGTAGAGAAGCTGGTGCCGGGTGCGCGGATGAGAGAGATGCTTGAGCAGCGTCTGTATTTTGGCGAGACCGGAGATGTATGGCAGGAACTGTAGGCGGGATCAATCCGCAGAATCGTGAAAGGAGTGGAAAAAGTAATGGCTGGAAATGAACAGAATGAATATGCGAACATGAATTATCGTCAGGCAAAGCAAGCGCAGGATACCCTTATGGGTTATCAGAATTATCTCATGAATACGAATGCGACCATGCAGGAGCTCATGAAGCGTGAAAAGGGCTTGAAACTGGACGGCTTAGATCAGTATGGCGAGCAGATGGCACAGATGAATCAGAACTATAAAAGTGCCAGAGAACAGCTCGCAATGCGAATGCGTGCGTTGGGAATGCAGAGTATAGATTCAGCATTGATAGATGGTACGATATCGCTGGAGAGGGTAGAAAGCGATAATCATTTCTATGGTGTCATGGAAAAACATTATCAGGCTGAGTCGGAGAGCAGGAAAAAGAAGCGCCAGCAGGAAGAAAACGCGCGAAACCGTGCGGGCGATGCTGCGGTCGCGAATATGATCCAATGTGCCGGACAGAACGCATCATTGGTGGGGAAGGCATACGAGGAAAAGAAGAAGAATGGAATTCGCTACCAGCCGATGGACAACTGGTCTGAGGTGTTTACATTATCGCCGCATGTGCAGACAGACCCTGCCGGGCAGGCAGATATGATTGCAAATCTCATGCGTTTCAGGGATGCGCATGCAGAACGACTAAAGCATGCACCGCAGAATACGATTAAAGACAAAGCGTACTATCGATATAATACGGAGTTTGTGGAATATGCCAATGATGCCATAAAGACCTGGCAGGCGGCGGGGGGATACGGTGAGAATGGAAAACGGATCTCTGCCATGGCGAGAAAAAGAGCGCAAAAGCATTTGCCGCTTGCGATTGAAAAATATAAATATCATATGGCAAATCCGAGGGATATCCTTGGCAAATACCAGAATGAATTGCTAAGAGAGACGGAGGACTTTAAGGATTGTTATGCGATAACAAAAGAAGGAGAACTACTTGATACAAAACAGAACATCGGGTTAGATATGCCACTGCCAGGATTTCTTAGGGACGACATGCTGGAGATTCGGATTGTCATAAGCGAAAACGGGGAAGCATACCGGCGACAGAAGGCTGTCATTGATGGGCTATATGAGGAGTTGCTGCAGTGTTGTAATGCTTTGGGTAATATTGCGATACAGGGTAGTGCATATAATACAGTATACACCCGTTATAGTAATCGTGGAGAGTTAGATCTTTCGTCCGAAAGAGTTGCTACTGCTGAAGCATCAAGAACATTACAGATGGAGCTCCTCAAGGACAGGATTACGGCAGCTATAGCATATATCGATTATCTTCTTCTCGGAAAGACTCCGGGACCGGAGCAGGCGATGTGTATTGAACAGTGCTGGCACGTTTCAATCGGCACTCTGTCCCTTGACAGAGTGCCGTCAGAAAAGCTGAACCTGGAGCAGAGACTGCGCGATCGCATGAACGGAATTGAAAACGATGCAACGATGCCGAGAGAGTATAGGGAGAAAGCGAATCAAGTGTACGACCGCTTCCGGGGGAGTTTGGACACGGTGATGGGCGGGCTGAATGTACTGGAAAAGACTACCCGCGTTGCGCTTGACCGTGTTTCGATCAGTAATCAGATGAAAATAGGGCAGGGGTTTGATCAGTCAGCCGGTTACCGGGATCTGGTCAGATTAGTTGTCCCGTTTGAGGCGGAAGAGATTACTCTGAATAAGAAAACGGCTGCGCAGGAGGGCGAAGTAGCCACGCAGGAAAACGAAATGGTTACCATGGAGGGCAAAAAAGCGACCATTGATTTTGATGAGATCATGAAATTAAAAAAAGCATTGTACCGGGTAGATACCGGCATGCAGTACGTGGAGAATCGGTCTGCCAGTGGAGAGTTAAAAAAGCCTTTAAAGGGCGCTGACTGCAGTGCAGCGGAGCTTGAAGCGGATGCCAGAAAGGTGTTGGAGGTAGTCATAGAGGCGAAAAAGGACATGGATGCATTTCGGGCGGCACATCAGAAGGCATTTGAGCCTTTGGATGTGGATGAAGCATTCGAACATGCAGAAACATTGAATTTGTTTGGAAAGAAAATGCAGCCCATACGCGACACATGCAATATTTTGGCAACATCAAAAGCTTATATCGGTTTTGATGAGGAACTGCAAAAGCAGATCAAGGAACTGTGGGATTATGGTGCGGCATGGATGGAGTATGTTCAGGATCGTACCGAATTCTGCAATTTGGCGGGTTATAAAAACCTGCGCGGGCTGATGGAGGAAGGGACAAATGTCAATGTGGATAAACTGAAAACAACATATGAAGAATGGTATGAACGAAGAAAACAGGAACACACGAATCTCTTAAATGAAAAAAGAGCATTGTATACCCGAAATTCAGGTTCCTCAAATCCCGATGCGGCAGCATCATAAAAAAATATGAGAGGAGAACCTATGGAACCATATTTGATCACGCCGGAATCACTGGCTGTGCTGGGGGCACTGATCCCCAGGGAATATCAGGAAGAAATTGTGACAGGCGATCTGATCGGAATCGTGATGGAAGATCTTGGACATGATCATGAGATCGTCGCAGTCGTGTTGCTCCGGGAGCGCAACGGCTGGATGGAGATCGTCTGGATCTGCCTGACGGATGCCTACCGCGGGATGTATGTTGTGGAGGATGTCATCCGGTATTGTGTCGAGACAGCTCGTAAAAACGGAAAGGCGTGGGGCGTATTTGCGAACCTTCCGACCGGAGGCAGACTGGAAGAGGTGATGCGGGAAGCATTCCAATTTGAGGGATTTTCTTTCGTCCCGGTGGATCACCATTGCTACACGACGACCTTTGGAGCGATGCGAAAGCAGCCGCATTTTGAGCGCCTGATGCAGGGGAAACCGGCTAAGAATACCGTTTTTTTGGAACATGCGGATGAACTGTTAAGGAAACGGCTCTCGGCTGCCGTACAAAACAGCATTGAACCGGTGCCGTTGGCTCTGCCTATTGATTATTCTCGCTATGATCAGCGGCTCAGCTGTATTCACAAACAGGACTCCGTCACTCCGGATGCATTTCTGTTTCTCGCATGGCAGCAGAATCACCTGACCGTGGAATGTATGTGGTCAGAGGACCCTAAGGTGCTGCCTGCGCTGCTGGGAAGTGTAGTCAGAAAGGCACAGGAGTTCTGCACCGACGATACGGAGATTGTTGTGCCGACAGTCACGGAAAGATCCGCAGAGCTGGCAAGAAAGCTGTTTCCGGACGCAGAGCCGCTGCAGGGCATGCAGGCAAGATTATTATTCACACCAGCTGAGGAGGAATTGCTATGGGAGACAATGTAAATTCTGTATGGGCAAAGCATAAGGAACTGAAACAGCACATCATCAAGATGGAAGGTCAGGTTGAAAAGAAAACGCTTCAAACCAGGGATATCTATCAGCCGATGATGGATTATTCAAAAAAAAGCATAACTGCGCTGAAGGGTGTCGGGATGCTGGGTTTATCTGAGTTGAAGCAGTATCAGATGGATAAGATTAACAAGGAAGAGTTGGGTAATCTGGAGGAACATGCACAACTGAAGGAGGACATCTTTAAACAGAATGAGGAATCCAAGAAAAAGAGTATCCGTGAGAAAGAGGCTACGGCGCGACTGGGCGAGGGGCATAAATATTTTTCCCAGTCTTCGCAGGAATTGTTGGCGGCGAGAGAGCGCATTGCGACGGATGTCAGGGAAGACCGGGTGGATAGGTTGCGGGTGCCTTTTACCGGAGATGAGTTTGCACTGGATCCGCAAACCGGAGGCATGCTTCTGTCCATGGAGGTGCTTTTGCGCAAAAGAGCAGAGTTTGCGAAACACATTCGTCTTCGCCATTCGGAGAATGAGTCACCCAATCTCAGTTCAGATATTAAGCTGAAAGAACAATTATTTGAGGAAGTGAATCTGGATATCTTACAGCATCTGGATGAAGCAATTCAGCTTTTGTATCAGGCAAACGGTATTGATGAAAAGACCGGTAAACGTGTGGGCAGCATAAAAAAGAAGCAGGCACAGAAGCAGTTTGCCCTTGCGATGGAAGCCTATCGCGACAGTGTGAAAAAGGCAGAAGAAAATGAGATTAAAAAAATCATTAGCCGGGTGGAAAATAGCAATATCTTTAAAAATCATCTCAAAGATGTGGAAAAGGGCTCAGATGCATCACATATGGAAGAGAGTAAAGAGAGTGCTGAACAGAATGAGATCGCAAATCAAGGTGCGATCATGTTTGGCAGTAAGCTTAAGCTAGGGGCGAAAGAACGTGATGCTGTCATAGAAATGCGTGATATGATCAGAAATAACAAAGAGGACTACATGGTGCATCAGGATATTGTCGATAAACTATATCAGGAAGCATTGCAGTATTCGACGGAATTGACAAGGGTTCAAAATAGAAAACTTTCCATGGCTTTTGCAATTCTTCACATATATGGAAGAGATAATATGGTCGGATATGTGGGCAAGGCATATCACATGCTCGCAAGGGAAAATAACGAGGAGCTTGCGCTGAGAAACTGGACTAGTCATATTATCATGGCAATGTCCTACTATCTGGAAAACAAGCAGCCAAAGACCTTTGCAGATCGTCTGTTTCTTTTTGAACATTGCGGCGTATCACTGGGGGGCATGGAAGATATATCCGCGAGGTCACAGAGAATCGTGCAGCTGCAAACGGAGGGTAGGACAGAGGAAGAAGTCAAAGCCATCATGTACGACGAAAGAAAAAGGGCACTGATCGATCGGTGGCGTGCAGAGGGCAAGACAGATGAACAGATCGCCGATATGATGTATGCGGAGGAACAGACAGAGAGATCCCTTCAGGCAGAGGAAAATGTCAGGACTGAGTTAGAGCAGCGCAAAGCGCGCATTCGTCAGGAAGGCGGTAACCCGGATGCGGATGAAGAGGTACAGCAAAAGGAGAAACTTTTGTGGGTTTTGAGCAAGTCTAATCTGGAGCAAATTGCCGACAGAGAGGTTTTGTTTTCAGATCAGTCAGCGGTGGAACATTATATTTCAAAGCAGGATTTGTATCATAAAATATTCGTAGATCCTCAGGACAATGCTGCAAAAAGAAGGATCATCGGTGAGGACGGTAAGGAAAAATGGATCAATCGTTACAAGGTTTCAGGCACAACACGGGACATTTTTTCGAATATATCTTCGATAGAGAACCCCGGCGATTGTGGCATGGAAAAAGCGTATCATTATCTGGATAACATCGTGATCATTTCAAGGCAGGAAAAGAGCGTGGTGGCAGAGGAGGAATACGAAAAAGCGCAGGCAGAGATCGACCAGTTGATCCAAAGCGGAGAGATCAAAAGCGAAGAAAGGGAAGTCAGACTGGAGGAACGAAAGAAGGAGCGCTACGAAGAGCGGCTTACGCAGGCACTGGAGGAGGAAGTAGTGATGGAGCGGCAGGAAAAGGAGCGGATAGAAACTTATATACAGGAAAAGAATCTGAGGGGGATTCCGGAATGGCCTACCATGGAGGAACTGGTACGTTACCGCAAACTGACTCGTCCGCTCTTTGAAAAGATCCAAGGGTTGAGCTATCGAATGAACGCTGTGATGGGGGGAACATATTTCGAACAGCTTCCTGTACAGATGCAGAAGGAGGTTCTGGAATTGCATGCATTTTATCAAGGTGTGGAAGAACTAGCAACATGCGTTCTGAATCTTTATACGAACAGAGCGCAGGGATTGCCGAGTGAACCATTGAAAAGCATAGAGCAGTATATAGACGAGAAACGGGAAGCTGATCGAGGGGTACTCCGAAGGAAGGCTGCACAAGCTTCTGCTGCGCAGGAGAATTCATGATTGAGTCGTTATACTGATTTCCCTGACACTTCGTATTTGAATCGTTTGAAAATAAAAAAGTTTTCATTTTCCGGAAAATCCGCTATACGATCAGTAGTGTCGTATAGAAGAAATTTCCAGGTTGACAATCTTAAAAAAACTGTATAATATGTCATTAGAAGGTAACTTCTCGAGAAGCAGACTCGTAAAAATGTTTTCGTCTGTGAAGTGCGAGCCGTGATGGAAAGCGGTGAACATGGAGGCTCACAAAGGTGGCAACTTACCATAATCCATCTAGCGAAAGCGAAAGAAAGTTGTATATTTGAT
>JAQYOU010000088.1 GCA_028727105.1 bacterium | reverse complement strand
CAGTAACGAGAGCGGCTGCACATTTTGGTTGCTGTGTCAACTACAATTTGAAAAAATAAAAATTTTTGTTAGAGGTTTATATTGACCTGAACCAATAAGTTTAACTAAGTGACATTGGTACTGAACAGTTACGATTATTTTTCGTATAAAAACCGCTCCGGTAGTTCTACCTGGAAAGCCTTCGCCAGCTCCCGGAATTGCTCCGGCTGGATCGTCTGCTTCTTCTGAGGTGACATGGAAAGTACCTTTACCAGAATTTCGGCAGACTTTTCAATCGTGTGCATCAGACCGAAGGTGTTGTGTGCGCCTTCACCGGCACAGAAGATGCCGTGGTGTGCCCAGATCGCAGCGTCGTATTTCTCCATGAGCTTGCTAGTGGCTTCGGCGATCTCACGGCCTCCGGGTACCATCCAGCCCACCACGCCGATGCCGTCCGGGAATACGACAGGGCATTCGGTAGCCATCTCCCACAGCTCGCGGGTAAACACCTCGTCCTCCAGCGGAAGAACAAAGGTCAGCGCGATGATATTTGCAGGATGTGCGTGGTAGATCACGCGGTATTTGCCGTTTGTCACCCGTTTTTTCACCGCATGATTCATCAGGTGGCTGGGCAGCTCACTGGTGGGCTTGCCGCCTTCTACCAGTCCCCATTTCAACTGATAATTTTCGCCTTTCTCATCCAGCTCGATGATCGCCAGAGTTGCTTCGGGATCATCCTTGATATCGCGGAAAAATTTGCCGCTGCCGGTCACCAGGAAAAATTCCCCTGCCAGCTCGGGAACGCTGGCACCGATCGGAACCCACGGCCCATCATGATTCAGACGGCTTTTGATCATCTCGACTTCCTCCGGCTTGATGCGGTAGGAGAGATTACCGCCGTTTCTCTCGTGCCAGCCCAGACGGAAGCCGTCATCTGCCATGCGGATAAAACCCTGCACAAATGTCATATCTAATACTTTCATCAAAAATACCTCCCTTTCTTGTCGTACGCATGTATGTGTGCTTGTTTTTATACTAGTCAATCGCAGCGGATTTGTCTATAGGAAATATAGTAGGAGTGGCAGACTTGCTTTTCGTTTTGAATTAATTGGTGTAATCGCATGATTTATGCCCCATAAAGGGGAAATATGTGGTATAATTTACATATCTTTGGCGAAATACATAGATATCGCCTGAAAAAGAGGAGGAAAAAGTACGTATGAAAAAATGGAAAGATGTCAGTATCCGTGTGAAGGTGTTGATCCCGATCGTGCTGATGCTGGCGATGATGCTGATTTATATGGTGGGGAGCCTGTATGGAATGGAGCAGATGCATCAGGATATCTTATCTCTTGCAGAGCAGAATACGGCATTGATGGAACAGGCAGGAGTGGCTGACGAGGAGACGCTGGCACAGGTGGCGGAGCTTGCTGCCGAAAAGCAGGCATCTTATCAGGTGACAGTGATCAGCTCCATCATGACCGGAGTGATCTTCGTTCTGATCTTTATTTTTTGCGTGATCAATTTGGAACGCAAGGTTACCTGGCGGCTGCGCAAGCATATTGCAAAGATGGATGAGATCATTGATTCCATCGAGGAAGGGCATGGGGATCTGTCCCAGCGTCTGATGGTTTTAAATCAGGATGAGATGGGACGTCTGGCAGTGGACGTGAACCATTTTCTTGATATTCTGGAACGGATTATGAAGAAGATCCATATGGATTCCGGTTCTCTTGCAGCGATCGTTCATGAGGTGACGCAAAAGGCAGACAATTCCAATACCAATGCTTGCGATGTGTCAGCAGTGGCAGAACAGCTGTCCGCGACTATGGAAGAGGTGGCGAGTACGGTTTCCAGCGTGGATGAGAATGCAAACCGGGTACTGGATCAGTTGAATGACCTTCAGGTAACTACAGAAGCAATCCTTTCTTACTCAGAGCAGATGAAGTCCCGTGCAGATGAACTGGAAGAATCGGCTAGAAACAATAAAGAGGAAACACGCAGAATGATCGCTCCGATCCTTGATAAGATCAAGCGTGCAGTGGAAAACAGCAAAAATGTGGAGCGGGTCAATGAGCTTACCAATGAGATCCTGTCTATTTCCAGTCAGACCAATCTGCTGTCATTGAATGCTTCCATCGAGGCAGCACGTGCAGGAGAGGCAGGACGGGGCTTCGCGGTAGTTGCTGATGAGATCCGCCAGCTGGCAGATTCCAGCAAGGAGACAGCAAGCAACATTCAGGGGATCAACAGCATGGTCATTGAACTTGTACGTGAGCTGATCGACAACTCCAACGAGATTCTTCATTATGTGGAGAATACGATCCTTCCGGATTACGATAATTTTGTATCCAGCGGAAAGCATTACAGTGATGATGCGGCGCATATTAATGATCAGATGATCCATTATGCAGAGCGCTCCCATGAGATGGTGACGATGGTTTCGGAAATGGTAGATTCCATAAACGGTATCACAGATGCAGTAGATGAGGGTGCAAACGGCGTCAGCAGCGTTGCAGACAGCATTCAGACGCTGGTATCCGAGATTTCAGCGATCAATAGTAAGATGAGTGAGAACGAGGAAATCGCCGGCAGCCTGCAGGAAGAAGCAGACCGCTTTCAAATTTAAGCAAAATGGCAGCTGAATAAAACAAAACAAGAAACCCATGTAAGCTTCACGCTTTCGAACGTCAGGTGCAGCGTGAAGAGGCATAGAAAGAAACCCATGTAAGTTTCACGCTTTCGCACGTCAGGTGCAGCGTGAAGCTACATGGGTTTCTTATTGTAAATTTCCTTATTTTGCGGCCTCAAACTCTTTCACCTGAGCCTCATCCGGTGCAGCGGTAAGCAGGCTGACAACAATGATGAAGATCAGTGAAACAAAGAATGCAGGCAGCAGCTCGTAAATGTTCCATGCACCACCCAGCGGGCGTACAAGGTATTTCCAGATAAACACGGTAGCGCCACCGGAGAGCATTCCGGCCAGTGCGCCCCATTTGTTGGAACGTTTCCAAAACAGCGAGCACAGCATAACGGCACCGAAGGCACCACCAAAGCCAGCCCATGCAAAGGAGACGATTCCGAAAACGGAAGAGTTCGGGTCTCTGGCAAGAATGACACCCAGGATCGCGATCGCGGCGATCGTGATACGTGCGATGGCAAGGCTCTGCTTTTCTGTCAGTTTAATATGGAAGAAGTCTTGTAAAACATTCTGTGAAACGCTGGATGCAGCAGCAAGCATCTGGCTGTCAGCGGTAGACATGGTCGCTGCCAGGATTCCTGCAAGGATGACACCGGCGATCAGCGCGGCAAGGACACCATGCTGACTGATCAGTCCTGCAATCTTTACGATGATCGTTTCACTGGAGCTGCCCTCTAAAAATCCCAGAGCACCGACGTTTGTCATGCCAAGGCCGACAATACCGATGATGATGGCAACTGCCATTGCGACGAATACCCATACAGTTGCGATACGGCGGGATAACACGAGCTTCTTCTCATCCTCGATGGCCATAAATCTTAAGAGGATGTGGGGCATACCAAAATATCCAAAGCCCCATGCCATACAGGAGGCAACTGACAAGGCCCCGTAAGGGATCGCGCTTCCTGTGGTGGGATCATGGGTTGCTGAAAGAGACAGATAACCAGCCAGAGACTGTGCGTTGTCCATGACAGCGCCCCATCCGCCGGCACTGGAAATACCGTATGTAAGTACGGTTACAAGTGCAACCGTCATCACGATACTCTGGATCAGATCGGTGGTGGATACCGCACCGAAACCACCCATGATGGTGTACCCTACAATGACAAGGGCCGCAACGATCATGGCAACGGTGTAATTCACACCAAACAAGCTGTTGAACAGCTTACCACAGGCTGCAAAGCCGGAAGCGGTGTAGGGGATAAAAAAGATGATGATCACAATTGCTGCAATTGCATTTAATGTGTTGCTCTTGTCGTGATAACGTTTGGAGAAAAACTCCGGAACGGTGATGGCACCGATGTTCTGGGAATAGCGGCGCAGTCTGCGGGAAACAAAATACCAGTTCAGCCAGGTTCCGATCCCAAGTCCGATGGCAGTCCAGGCGGCATCTGCCACACCGGACAGATAAGCGACTCCGGGGAGTCCCATCAGAAGCCAGCTGCTCATGTCGCTGGCCTCAGCACTCATGGCAGTTACCAGGGGTCCCATTTTTCGGCCGCCCAGATAAAAGTCCTCCGAATTGCTGGTGCGTTTGCTGAAACGAAAACCGACCACAAGCATCATCAGCAGATAGATCACGATCGCTGTGATGATCAGAAAATTTGTCGTGTTCATTTTCATAACCTCCTTTAGATTACTTTGTTATGGTACAGTGTAAAAACACTATCGTTGCCTATTTTATCACGTTTTTCTGCAAAGGTAAACAACATATTGAAGAATCTGAAATTTTAGCAGAAATTGGGTTTCTTTTGTGTTGACAGCATACAGGAATGGTGCTATCATGAACACATGAACAATTGCTCATATGAAAGGATGAGAAATCGCACAGGAAGGGGGTATACAAGCGATGGCAATGAATGATGTTGAAACCTGTGAGGACAAATGTATTCATGCGGACCGGCTGGAAAAGGTACGTGCAGGCCTGCCGGATGAGGATGAGCTGTATGATCTGGCGGAACTGTTCAAGGTGTTTGGCGATTCCACACGCATCCGCATTTTATATGTACTGTTTCAGTCAGAACTGTGTGTCTGCGACCTGGCAGAGGCGCTTGGCATGACACAGTCAGCCATCTCGCATCAGCTAAAGATCTTAAAGCAGGCGAAGCTTGTGACAGGCAGACGTGAAGGCAAATCTGTGTTTTACGCACTGGCGGATGATCATGTGCGGTCCATCATCGATCAGGGCAGGGAACATATTGAGGAATAAACTGAAATGAGAACACAGGAACATCGCAGACGTTGTGTGTGGGAAGTATCATTTCAAAACATGCAGAGAGGAGCGTATTTATTATGAAGAAAAAATTTAAATTACAGGATCTGGATTGCGCAAACTGCGCAGCAAAAATGGAGGAAGCCATCAAAAAGATCGATGGTGTGAACGATGCAAGCATGAGCTTCATGACCCAGAAGCTGACGATCGATGCGGCAGATGACCGTTTTGAGGCGATCATGGATGAAGTGGAAAAGGTTTGTGCAAAGGTTGAGCCGGATATGAAAATCTTGAGATAAGGATAGGGCAGACCAAGGCAGAACAGAAACGGTTGCTGCGGGTCTGCTTTCCTTTGCTGAAAATGGAGGAACACAATGAATAAAAAGCAAAAACAGATGGTTTGGAGAATCGTGATCGCCTTTGTAATGCTCGTTCTGATCATGGTTGGAGAGCATACCGGAATGTCGGACCGTATACAGCCCCATGCGCTTTTGGCGCTGATCTGCCTGATCCCGTATCTGATCATCGGTTATGACATTTTGTATAAAGCAGGGCGTAACATCAGAAACGGTCAGGTGTTTGACGAAAACTTTCTGATGATGATCGCCACCTTTGGCGCATTTGGAGTGGGTGAGTATTCCGAGGCAGTAGCGGTTATGCTGTTTTATCAGGTGGGCGAGCTGTTTCAGGGCTATGCGGTTGGAAAATCCCGGCAGTCGATCTCTGACATGATGGATATCTGTCCGGAATATGCCAATGTGGAGGAAGACGGTGTGCTCGCGCAGGTGGATCCGGATGACGTGGAAGTCGGCACGATCATCGTGATCAAGCCCGGTGAGCGGATCCCTTTGGATGGCGTTGTGGTGGAAGGCGAATCTATGATCGATACGGCGGCTCTGACCGGAGAATCCGTTCCCCGCAGAGCGTCAGCCGGCGATACGATCATCAGCGGCTGTGTGAACGGCAGCGGAACGCTGAAGGTGCGGACGACAAAAGAGTTCGATGATTCCACGGTTGCTCGTATTCTGGAGCTGGTGGAAAACGCCTCCTCCAAGAAGGCACATGTGGAGAACTTTATCACGCGGTTTGCAAAATACTATACGCCGATCGTTACGATCGGTGCGGTTTTTCTCGCAGTTGTACCGCCTGCGGTTCTTGCACTTACAGGCGCAGGCAGCTTTGGCGCATTGCTGGGCACCTGGCTGTACCGGGCATGTACGTTTCTTGTGATCTCCTGTCCGTGTGCCCTGGTCATCTCTGTTCCATTGGGATTTTTCGGAGGTATCGGTGCAGCCTCACGGATCGGTGTGCTGGTAAAGGGCAGCAACTATCTGGAAGCAGTTGCGGAGGTAGATACCATCGTGTTTGATAAGACCGGAACGCTGACAAAGGGCGAATTTAAGGTGAGTGAGGTCTTGCCTGCGGCGCTGGGTCAGGAGGAGCTTTTGGAGCTCGCTGCGCTGGGTGAGGGATATTCTACACACCCGATCGCTGCATCTATCCGGGATGCGTACGGAAAAACGCTGGATATGGAGCGCGTCGCAAACACGGAGGAAATCTCCGGACACGGCATACACACGTTTATTGATGGCAGGGAAGTATATCTGGGCAATGCAAAATTGATGGAATCTCTGCAAATCCCCTTTACAAAACCGGATCGTGCGGGTACAGTAGTATATATAGCGCTTGCGGGTGAATTTGCAGGCACGATCGTGATCGCTGATCGCGTGAAGGAAGGCGCGAAGGAAGCACTGGCGGCCATGAAGCAGGTGGGAGTGAAAAAGACTGTCATGCTGACCGGAGACCGAAAGGAAGCTGCGGAGTCGGTTGCGAAGGAGCTTGGCATCGACGAGGTACACTATGAGCTGCTTCCTGATGATAAGGTGTCAAAGGTGGAACAGCTGCTGGCGGAGGAACCGCCGAAGGCGCGGCTCGCATTTGTCGGGGACGGTATCAACGATGCACCGGTTCTCACCAGAGCGGATGTGGGGATCGCCATGGGAAGCATGGGCAGTGATGCGGCCATCGAAGCAGCGGATGTCGTGCTCATGGATGATGATGTGCGAAAGATCGCTTCCGTTGTGCGTATTTCTCGAAAGACCCTTCACATCGTGAAACAGAATATCGTGTTTGCGCTGGCAGTGAAGGTTTTGGTGCTGGTTTTAGGCGCAACCGGATATGCCAACATGTGGGCGGCGGTGTTTGCCGATGTGGGGGTATCTGTCCTTGCGATCCTGAATTCCATGCGAACCCTGCGTATGGATCAAAAAAATAAGTAAAGGAAGCCTTCCGGGCTTCAAAAAAAGAAAAAAGAATCGTATTGCAGAAAAAAGGATCTCGTGGAACAGTGAGGTTCTTTTTTCGCGTAAGAAATCTGTGATCTGGAGGAAGAAATGGAACGTTTAAAGGGGAAATTTATCGGGGATAAGAAGTTTTACGGCATGGTACTGGCGGTGGCAGTGCCGATCATGCTGCAAAATGGTCTGACCAATGTGGTGAGTCTGTTGGACAATCTGATGGTGGGACGTGTCGGAACGGATCAGATGTCCGGTGTGTCCATCGTCAATCAGCTCATTTTTATTGTATACTTAAGCCTGTTTGGAGGAATGGCTGGTGCAGGAATCTTTACAGCGCAGTACTTTGGTAAAAAAGATGAAAAGGGTGTACAGGACATCTTTCGCATCAAATTTATCATCGGACTGGTGCTGGCTGCCATCGGCATCTTTGTGCTGTGGTTCTGGTGTGAGCCTTTGATCGGCATGTTTTTGCATGAGGGGGATGCAACGCTTTCTATTGATGCAACAATGACCTATGCAAAGGCTTATCTTCAGATCATGCTGATCGGACTGGTTCCCTTTGCCATCTCACAGTGCGTGGCAAGTACACTCAGGGAGTGTTCACAGACGCTGTCTCCCATGATCGCCAGTGTGGCAGCGGTGCTGGTGGATCTGGTGTTCAACTATATCCTCATTTTTGGTAAATTCGGTGCACCTGCGCTGGGTGTGCAGGGTGCTGCCATCGCTACGGTAATGTCGCGCTTTGTGGAGTGTGCTTTTTTGATCCTGTGGACGTGGAAGCGGCGGGCACAGTACAGCTTTATCTCAGGGCTTTTTCTGCGGACACCGATCGCAGGTGTACTGTGGAAGCAGTCTGTTTCCAAGGGTATGCCGCTTTTGATCAACGAGTTTTTATGGTCGTTGGGTGTGACCATGCAGGCGCAGTGTTATTCCACACGGGGGCTTGAGGTCGTGGCTGGACTGAACATCTGTAATACCTTAAACAATGTATTCAATATTGCATTTCTTGCGATGGGCAATGCGGTGGCGATCATTATCGGGCAGATGCTGGGTGCAGGGAAAATGGAAGAGGCAAAGGATACAGATACCAAGCTGATCTTTTTCTCTGTTGTGATATGCATTGGGATCGGAGCGCTGATGGCACTGGCTGCACCGTTCTTCCCGCTCTCTTACAATACGACACCGGCCGTACAGCAGCTGGCTACCAGATTTTTGTTTGTGATGGCTTTTATGATGCCCTTCTGTTCCTTTACAAATGCATCTTATTTTACACTCCGTTCCGGCGGCTGTACCGGCATTACCTTCCTGTTTGACAGTGTGTATATGTGGTGCCTGGTGGTGCCGTTGGCATTCGTACTGTCACGCTTTACAGATATCGCGGTGGTGCCGATGTATATGCTGGTGCAGGGAACGGAGCTGGTCAAGGCAGGGATCGGATACGTGTTGGTGAAAAAGGGAGTGTGGCTGAGAAATCTGGTATCGGAGGAGGCCTGACAGATGAAACATCGAACGTTTAGAGTTGTCCGGGGAACTGGTGATCTGGCAATTGAGGAGGTTTGGCCGTGATCGTTGCAGTTGTGGGAAGCGGAGGAAAAACAACCTATATCAATGAGCAGGCCAGACGGTACGTGGCAGAGGGAAAACGGGTACTTGTCACAACGACCACCCACATGTATGCAACGGCGGACACACTGTTTACGAATGACGCGGGAGAAATCTGCGCATGCTTACAGGCAAAGGGTTATTGTATGGCAGGACAGCGGGCGGATGCGGAAATACCTGCATCGGCTCCGGATGCTTTGGATGTAAAATGTAAAGATTCGGAAGGCGTCAAGATCCGTGCCCTGTCTGCGGAGGTGCTGGCAGAAGCGGCGCAATGCGCGGATGTAGTGCTGGTGGAGGCGGACGGTTCCAAAGGAAAACCGGTGAAATATCCTGCCCCCCATGAACCGGTCATTCCGGCTGGGACAGATCAGATCGTGATCGTCATGGGATTTTTTGCGTTGGGCCAGACTATTGCAGAAGCGTGCCACAGGCAGGAGCTGGTGTGCCGGTGTCTCGGCGCTTTGCCTGATCACCGCCTGACGGAAGAAGACCTTGAAAAGCTGGTGGAGGAAGGTTATCGCAAGCCGTTAAAAAAGCGATTTCCACAGGCTGAATTTTTTTTGAAAAAATCGTTGTAACATCCATCAAATTCGGCTATAGTAAGTATATTATTCTAGTTAGGAAAGAAGAGGAAGCGGCTTATGCATATGTTAATGGAACTGTTGCTTTTGGTGGTTGGTTTTGTCATGCTCATTAAGGGAGCAGATATTTTTGTGGAAGGCGCTGCCGGAATTGCGGCAAAATTCGGTATTCCGCAGCTGGTGATCGGGCTTACGATCGTTGCGATGGGAACCAGCGCGCCGGAGGCGGCGGTTAGTATTGCGGCGGCATTGAAAGGGACTGCGGATATCACCATCGGAAATGTTGTGGGCAGTAATATCATGAATATCTTGGTGATCCTGGGTGTGACGGCAGTCATTGTGGCTGTTGCGGTTCAACGGTCAACGGTCCGCTATGAGATTCCTTTTGTTGTGCTGGTGAGCATTGTGCTGCTTGTCATGGGCGCAATGGACGGTAAAATCGGCCGGATGGATGGAGTGATCCTTTGGCTTTTGTTTATCGTTTACTTTGTTTACCTGTTCCTCATGGCAAAAAATGGGAAATCAGAGGAAGAGACCATTGAGGACGCCCCGATCTGGAAGCTGCTGCTGTTTGTGCTGTTTGGCATGGCGCTCATCGTGATCGGAGCAGATGTAAGCGTGGATGCGGCTTCGGAGATCGCCCGTGTGATCGGCCTGAGTGAACGCTTTATCGGTCTTACCATCGTGGCCTTCGGAACCAGTCTGCCGGAGCTGTGCACGTCCGTTGTGGCAGCAAAAAGGGGGAAGGCAGATCTGGCCATTGGCAATATTGTAGGAAGCAATATCTTTAATATCTTATTTGTAGTGGGAACAACGGCGCTGATCATACCGGTGCCCTTTAATCCGGCATTTGTCATCGACTCTTTGGTTGCGATCGCAGCAGCCGTGCTTCTGTGGATCTGTGTGTTGAAAAACAATAAGCTGACACGTCCCGGCGGAATCGTGATGCTGGCGGGCTACGCCGGATATTTTGCGTACCTGATGATGAAATGAGTGCAAACGATTGTAGTTGGAGTTTGGGAGAATGAAGAAGAATTACCGACAGATCATTCGTCTGCTTTGTGTTGGGATCCTGCTTGCGGCAGTGATCATTGTACTGATCCATAAAGGAGCGATCCCCAGGTTTTGGGAGCAGGCGGAAACAGTGGTACAGCCGGAAGCTGTGGACACGATTGAAATACCTGGCTCGGAGGAAGAGGAATCTAAGATGCAGGCTTTCGATGAGGAGGCAGCAGCGGAATCTGAGGAGGAAGAGGCGGATGCTTCACAGACGGTGAACGAGGGAGCGGACGCGTTAGATCCTGAGACGGATGAAGAAGCACCGGCACAGAAGGATACACAGTCTGAAACACAGGAATTGACGCCGGAAGAACAGCTGAAGGCTTATCTTGCGGAGGATCCCCGTACGCCCACGGAGGTGAAGGGTGTGTTTATCACCGGTGCTGTTGCGGGAACGGAACATACGATGCCGGAGCTTACGCAGCTTGTGGAGGACAGCTCACTCAATGCGATGGTCATCGACATCAAAAATGATGCCGGGGAAGTGACTTATAAGATGGGTCTGCCGTTGTCACAGGAGATCGGTGCGGAGGTACGCTATGTTTCGGATATGCCGCAGCTGATCCGGCGGCTGAAGGAAAAGGGCATCTATCTCATCGCGCGTATCGTGGCCTTCAAGGATCCGGTTCTGGCGGAGAAAAAAACGGAATATGCGGTAAAGAATGCGGACGGAAGCGTTTTTCATGATAACAACGGTCTGGCGTGGGTCAATCCCTACAATGAGGAGGTCTGGGATTACCTGATCGATCTGAGCAAGCAGGCGGCAGCGCTGGGGTTTGACGAGATCCAGTATGACTACATCCGGTTTTCTACTGCAAAAGGGATCTCGGAAGCAGATTTTGGTGCTGAATCAGAGGGAAAGACCAGGCAGGACGCGGTCACCGGGTTCTTAAAAAAAGCATATGAGACGCTGGCGCCGATGGGAGTCTATGTGTCTGCGGATGTGTTTGGAACGATCATCTGCAATGAAACAGATGGTCAGCTGATCGGACAGGACTATGTGGAGATGGCGAAGTACTGTGATTATATCTGTCCAATGGTCTATCCGTCGCATTATGTAAACAATGCTTACGGGATCGCCGTTCCGGATGCAAAGCCCTATGATCTGATCTATGCATCGGTGGCAGATGGAGAGCAAAAGCTGAGATCAGCACGGGAAACAGATCCGGAGGTCCATCTTGCAAAGCAGCGGCCCTGGCTTCAGGCGTTTACGGCAACGTGGGTCGATGGACACATTCCTTACCGGGGGCAGCAGTTAACGGACCAGATCCGTGGTGCTTCTGATGCGGGAGTATCCGAGTGGCTGCTATGGAATGCGTCTAACAATTATGACAATGTAAAAAGTGGTTTATAGAGAAAAAAATCAGGAGGAGTTCCAAGCTGCAGCTTGAAACTCCTCCTGTTATCTTTCGAAAAACTATTTGTTGGAGCGTCTCCAAATGTTCATCTTTTCAGCTTCGGCGATCAGCTCATCGCGGAAATCGGGATGTGCGATAGAGATCAGCGCCTCTGCCTTCTGCCAGGTAGACATACCCTTGACATTTACCATACCATACTCAGTGACAACGTAATGTGTATTGGCACGGGTATCGGTTACGATCGAGCCATTTGCCAGGGTCGGGCGGATACGGGAGTGCAGCTTGCCTTCTTTGTCTGAAAACGTAGAAGAGCAGCAGATAAAGCTCTTGCCGCCGTTAGACAGATATGCGCCAAGTACGAAGTCTAACTGTCCGCCTGCACCGCTGATGTGCTTGATACCGGAAGATTCCGAACTGATCTGGCCAAACAGATCAATATCCACGCAGTTGTTGATGGAGATAAAGTTATCCAGTGCTGCGATGGAGCGGATATCGTTGGTGTAGCTGACCGGTGCGCTCATCAGCTCAGGGTTTTCATCCAGATAGTCGTACATCTTCTTTGTTCCGCAGCCAAATCCGTAGGTCTGGCGATAGCGGTCAATGTTTTTCTTAGAACCGTTGATCTTGCCTGCTTTTGCAATATCAACAAACGCATCCACGTACATTTCCGTATGAACACCTAAATCCTTCAGATCAGATTCTGCGATCATGGAGCCGACAGCATTGGGCATACCGCCGATACCGAGCTGCAGGCAGGCTCCGTTGGGGATCTGCTCTACGATCAGCTTTGCAACTGCCTTGTCCACATCCGTGGCAGGTCCGCCTGCACCGAGCTCTCCGATCGGAGGGTTTTCGCCCTCAACGATGTAATCAACGTCACTGATATGTACGTTGTTCTCAAAACCACCCAAACAGCGGGGCATGTTTTCATTTACCTCTACAATGACTGTTTTGGCCATTTCGCAGGCAGCAGCCAGATGGGAAGCGTTCGGTCCAAAGTTAAAATATCCGTGTGCATCCATCGGTGCACAGACGATCATGACGACATCTGAGCAGTTTCCATCACGGTAGTAGCGGGGAAGCTCAGAATAGCGGATCGGTGCGTAGTACGCACAGCCGCGGGCGATCAGCTTGCGCTCGATGCCTGACATATGCCAGGAGTTCCAGCAGAAGTGCTCGCCGGCATCCTCTCGTTCAAAAACAGCCAAAGGCTTTAATAAAATACCGCCGCGCAGCTTGACATCCTTTAATTCATCTGTGCGCTTTGCAAGCGCTTTGTCCAGTGCGTCCGGCGTTCCGTTGCACCAGCCGTAGTCAACCCAGTCACCGGATTGGATGACTTTGACAGCCTCGTCGGCGGTCACTAATTTCTGCTTGTATTCGTCCTGAAAACTCATAGAAAAACCTCCTTGGAATGTGGATTGAAAGTGTAAGCAACCGGTTAAGGTTGTTAAATAATTAACATTAGCCTTATCTTATCACGTTTCTTCCTATTTCGCAATGTTCAGGCATAAAAAAGAGACCGGAAAACCGATCTCTTTTTAACAGTATAGGTGTATCCTATAGCTTTATGTGGGAAATAGCTTAAATAGCCATGCTGCACACGATAAGCTCGTTGCCCGGAGCAGAAATATCTGTGAAAGATCCTGCCGGAAATTCTTCATCCTCATCTGTGACCGGAGCACTGTTTGTCTGCTGACTGCTGTCCTCAGTCACCTCGCCCTTCTTCTCGGAGGAAGCATTGCCTTTTTTGTCAGAGGAAGAAGTTTCCTTCTCATCGGAGGGTTCAGAGTCATCCTTCTTTTCGGAAGAAGTCGTTTCGCCCTTGGAAGAAGAGGAGCTTTGCTCGTTCTTATCCTTGTCCTTATCTTTATCCTCTTTCTGACTGTCATTCTTCTTATCGGAAGAACCGTTTCCGTTCTTGTCGGAGCTGCTTGCGGAAGAACCGCTACCGGTATTTGCATTTGCTCCTGCGCCTGTGCTGGTGGCAGGACCGGTTACTTTTTCGGAATCTGCGGTTGTATCAGCGGCGGCCGGAGTAACGGCAGCGTCTGTGCTGTCAGAGTCAGTCGTCTTTTCTTCGCTGGTATCTGCATCCTTTGCCAAAGAGGCAACCGTCACATCTTCTGCCGGTTTGCTGTCAGAAGAGACTGCATTCGGATCTGCCGGGGGTTCTTCAGAGGCAGGCTCTGCTGCATTCGGAACAACTGCTGCAACTGCTTCTGTGACAGAAGTGCCGGAAGCAGCAGCGGTTTTGGTCTGTTCCAATTCTGCAACGGTGAGATCTGCAAGAACAGCGGGATCTACTTCCTTGGGATCTGTTGCCACATGAGCGATTTCATTGATCAGTTCCATCTTACCGGCGGTAATGCCGTAAGAATCAGCAGATTCCTTTGTTTCCTTCGAAACATTTACGGTAGTGATGGAACACGTCTCGGTAGTTGTAGCAGTTGCTGTGAATTCATCTACCGTAGATAACAGGGAACTTGCTTTGTCATCTTTATCGGAATAAACGCCGATGATCATGTAATTGGTGTTCTCTGAATCAATGTAGGCTTCTGTGGATAATTGCTCGACGGTGATGGTGAGTGCAGTGGTGATATCCTTGTTTTTTAAGGAAGCACCGATTGCATCCACGATTTCAGCACCTTCGTCATTCATGCCGTTGACGGCAATGACGCGGTTAAACTCATTGAGCGAATAAGCGATAGAAGGATTGATGTCCAGACTGACGTATGAGATCGGATTGCTCCAGGTGTATGTGCCCATACCACCACATGCAGCAATAACGATCGCAGCAGAGGCAGCGATGGCAGCCTGTTTGGGAAAACGGATCATCTGCGGCTGCATGATGATTTCCTGTCCAATGGCATAGCTTTTGTTTTTGATCTTTTCAAAGCGGCCATCTTCACGAAGTGCAACAGCGTCATTTCCGTTTAGATCAACAATCACGGCTTTCATCGTTCCTTCTCCTTTCTAACTGGCGCTTGCCAGATTTATTTAATATATTCCTGCAAAAGCGGAAAATCATTACATGCGATCTCCGCTGCGGTTATAATATATTTACGGTGTCGTTCCAGTATTTTTCGGGGTACCCTGGTATTTTCTGTAATATTTTTTATCGGGAACAGCTTCGTCTCACGCATCTTTTTTACAAGAGAAGGATTTTCTCTGATGTAAGCAATGGCCTGAAAACAGGCGGCTTTTGTTTTTGCCGCCTTTGGAGAGCAGCTGGTCAGCTCCATGAATGAGATATCGTATCCTGCTAAGATCTCGTTTAAGGCTAGGATCTCATCGCGGATCGGATTTTCGTCGCTGGTGCTTGTAGCACGGACGATATGTAACTGGTATGCGGAATTGTCCGAATCCTCGTCCACATTTCCTTCAAAGACATAAGGCTCCATGGACTGTTCACTGGAAAAACGGGCTTGTGAGCGGACATAATCCGTCAGCCTGCGCTCGATCAGGAGTCTTGCATAAGACTGGAAGTTGCCCTTTTGCGCGTCATACGTGTCGATGGCATTGGAAAATGCGATCAGTGCGATGGACCATTCATCGTCACTTTTTGTGATGAAGCGTCTGGTAAAACGGTTGGCACACCCAATGATGAATTTTTCGTTCTTTATGATAAATGCGTTGCGGGCCTCCTCGGAAAGAGCTGCCTGTAACGCTTCTTCCCCCATGTTGGAAAACATAGCTTCTCCTTCAAATGTGTTGCCTGTAAAAAGCGTCCATTCTTGACTATACCATGTTTGCGAAAAATGTCAAGGTTTCGTGCCTTTGGATGCGTATGAAAACCAATGGTTCGAGAAATTTGAGGTTGTAGAATACCGAGCCATGTGGTAGGCTATATAGAAGAATTGGAGTAACTGTATGTTAGCGTGTCAGATCCTATGGAAAGAGTAAAGAGGGTTTCAAAGAAACGATGGCAATAGAAAAGAATGCGAAAAGCAAAGGCAGAAATGCAGCACCGCGATCGGAAAAACTGCCGGCGGAGCCTTTGCACGGATCGGCGATCTGCCCGGTGGCGAAGAAGTGCGGGGGATGTCAGCTGCAGGGCATTTCCTATAAGAAGCAGTTGGAGAAGAAGCATCAGCTGGTGAAGGAGTGTGTGGGCGATATGCGCGTGCTCCCACCCATTGGCATGGAGCATCCGCTGCATTACCGGAACAAAGTGCACGCGGCTTTCGGAAGAGACCGGAAGGGCAGCGTGATCAGCGGTGTCTATGAGAGCGGAACCCACCGCATCGTACCGGTAGAGCACTGCATGATCGAGGATGAGCGTGCAGATGCAATCATTGCTACGATCCGCGGCTTGTTAAGATCCTTCAAGATCAAGACTTACGATGAGGACAGCGGTTATGGACTGCTTCGGCATGTGATGGTGCGCACCGCCCATGCTACCGGGGAGATCCTGGTGGTGCTTGTACTTGCCTCACCGATCCTGCCGGCAAAAAATAATTTTGTGAAGGCGCTTCGGGCAGCGCACCCGGAGATCACATCCGTCGTGCTGAACGTCAATGATCGTCACACGAGTATGGTGCTTGGAGAGAGAAATATCCTATTATATGGAAAGGGTTATATTGAGGATGAACTGTGCGGAAACCGTTACCGGATCTCTCCAAACTCCTTTTATCAGGTCAATGCGGTGCAGACGAAGGTGTTATACGAAAAAGCAATCGAATACGCGAATCTGACAGGCAAGGAAACGGTCATTGACGCATATTGTGGTATCGGAACCATCGGGATGACGGCGGCTGCGCATGCGAAGCAGGTGATCGGTGTGGAATTGAACCCCCATGCCGTAAAGGATGCGATCGCCAATGCGAAGCGGAATGCATGTAAAAATATTACCTTTTATAATGAAGATGCCGGAGACTATATGAGAAAGCTGGCGGCTGTTCCGAAGGAAGCGCGTGAAAAAGTGGACGTTGTGTTCATGGATCCGCCGCGAAGCGGCAGCAGTGAGACCTTTCTGGATGCGGTGGCATTATTGTCACCGGAACGGGTGGTATATATTTCCTGTGATCCGCATACGCTGGGAAGAGATCTGGATGCTCTGAGGAAGAAAGGTTACCGGCCGAAGGAATGCCAGCCGGTTGACATGTTCCCGTATACCGATGATATTGAAAATATAGTGCTGCTGGAGAAAACCGGAAGCCGGGAACAGAAACGTGAAGGCAGTGCGAAGAAGACCGTAGGACGGCCGGAAATAGAGAGGACTGGAAAGAGAAATGAATCAAAAAGAAAATCAGGCGATGCTCAATCAGGCGATCGCGGATATCAAAAAGAATTACGCAAAGTACGAGCTGCTGCGGGCAGTCGAAGACCGCAGGCTGCCAAACCGAAATCAGGTAAAAGAACTCATTAAGGAGCTGCGCTGCGCGATGTTTGCAGGTTATATGGAGCAGGAGGATTGTCTGCAGAGTAATCTGGACGACTATGTGGCATACAAGTGCAGCAGTGCGATCCATAAGCTGAGGGAGCTGATCGTCACGGCGCTGGAATGTGCGGAGCATGACAAAAAGACCCGTGAGGAGCTGACCATGGAGGCGGAGGATATTGCCTGCAGATTTGCAGCGCGCATGCCGGCGCTTCAGGAACTGCTCTTAAAGGATGTTCAGGCGGGCTTTGACGGCGATCCGGCAGCAAAGAGCAAGGAGGAGATCATCTTCTGCTATCCCGGATTTTTTGCGATCTTTGTATACCGCGTCGCTCATGAACTGTATGTGAGCAATGTGCCCTATATTCCCCGCATGATGACGGAGTATGCGCATTCAGGCACGGGAATCGATATCAATCCGGGTGCCACGATCGGCGAATATTTCTTTATCGATCATGGTACCGGTGTTGTGATCGGAGAGACCACGGAGATCGGCAATAATGTGAAGCTGTATCAGGGTGTGACACTGGGTGCCCTTTCTACTCGCAAGGGACAGCTGTTATCTGATGTAAAACGACATCCGACCATCGGAAATAATGTCACTGTTTACTCGAACGCGAGTATTCTCGGCGGCGAGACGGTGGTGGGTGACAACTCCACCATTGGCGGTGGAGCTTTCATCACCTCGTCTGTACCGGAAAATACCCGCGTGCATGTGGGTTCGACAGATCCGGGGAATGCGTAAATAGTGAACAGATGTTACATGCCAAAAGCTCTCTGTTAGAATCCTGGTCAGATGATCTTTGCTTTCGGCGCTTTTACCGTCACCTTGCAGATACGGCTGACACCATCTACCTTTACCGTGATCGTGGCAGTTCCTTTCTTCCGAGCGATGATGAGTCCGCTTTCATCCACGCTTGCAACAGCGGAGGCGGATGAGCGGAAGGTCAGCGGCCGGTTTGAGGAACAGATTGCCGAAAGCCGGTAGTTTTCCTCCGGGTAAAGAGAGATGCTGGAGCGATTCAGCGAAAGTGAGGGTTTTTTGACTGTAATCCTGCATTTTGCACTGACACCGTCAGCGGTGGCGCGAATGATCGCGCTGCCGCATTTTTTCGCGGTCACAAGCCCCTCCTCATCCACACCTGCAATGGATGAAGCGGAGGAACGCCAACGGACGTCATGACCGGTGGAGACAGTGGCGGAAAGCTGTGCCGTGGCACCGTTTTCCAATGTGAGGTGGCTCTCGCTGATGGTGACGACTGATTTTTCCACTGTCACCTTGCAGGATGCTTCCGCGTTCTTGATCTTTGCGGTGATCGTGCAGGTGCCGGATTTTTTGCCCGTGACAACACCATAGGTGTTGACGCTTGCAATGGCGGAGCTGCTGCTCTTAAATGTTGGAAGACTCCCGTTTGAGGTGACAGCTACCAAAAGAAATTGCCCGTCAATGGGAATCGACTGATGATAGCAGGAAAGCAGGATCAAGGGGAGCATACCGCCGGAGGCGTTTGCGATATCGGTCCGGGGCAGCAGCAGTGTGCATGCCAAAAGAATGGTCAGCAAAAGCTGACGGATCGGATGTCTGGAATGAAAGGTCATAGAAATTCCTCCTTAAAAAAATGCTGAGGAATCTGCCGTACCCTGACCCAAGAATAGCATCAAAAACAGAAAAAGTAAATTGTGAAAAACAACGATGTCAAAATGAAACTGTCATACAAAATACACAATAGCCAATTGCTTCCGGCAGAAAATAAATTGGACTTTTTGGCGATTAAGGTGTATCCTATTGTACATAAATGAGGTGAGAGCATGCGTGAAATGGAGTTTAAGATGGAGCGTACCGGACTGGTGAAGGAAGGCGATGTTCTGCCGGTCACGGAAGGAAAACTGCCGAATTCTTATTATTATACCCTTGGCAATGCCTATGCGATGTCGGCCAATTATACGTTTCGTGAGCGTCTGACGTGCAAAGAGGGCACTGTGAAGGAGATCAAGGAGACCCCGAAGGGGTTTTTTGTTACGGTATGCTTCGACGAATAGTCATCCGGACGGGGGAGTATTGAGCGATGGGAGCACTCTATACCATATACTTACAGACAGAGGGACATATACAGATGCTGGATATTACGGCCAAGGTGCAGCAGCTGACAAGCGAGTGCGGCATCCGGTCCGGAATCTGTGTGCTTTTTTTGCCGCATACGACGGCAGGCCTGCTCATTTCGGAAAACAGGGATCCTTATCTGGCTGTGGATTTTACAAAGGCGATCCATGCACTGACTGGTGAGGAGGGCGCTTACCGTAATTTGGAGGGAAACTTTGCAGCGCATCTGAGTTCTGCCCTGACGGGTGTTTCGTTGTCGATCCCGGTGGAGGATGGCAGGCTTGCGCTTGGTGCCTGGCAGAGTATTTATCTGAT
>JAQYOU010000087.1 GCA_028727105.1 bacterium | reverse complement strand
GGGATAGGAAGGCTAAGCCTTCCGAAAGTAATGTATGAACTACACAGAAAAAAGTGAGAGAGATGAAAACAAGGTGTTATACGACTTTTATGGCAAGTGTCCAAAAGTCGCCCAGCTGATACCGTTAAGTCTTCAACATGTGCTGGCAGCAGTGGTAGGTGTGGTTACACCATCGATCATCATAGCAAATGTCTGCGGCCTGACGGATGCAGAGAAGACGATGCTGATTCAGGCAGCGCTGATCCTGACTGCCATTGCAACACTGCTCCAGTTGTTCCCGATCTTTCATAAGGTCGGTGCGGGACTTCCGGTCATTATGGGAACCAGCTTCGCGTATGTGCCGACTCTGGAAGCCATCGGTGCAGAGTTCAATATCGGAACGATCATGGGCGCACAGATCGTGGGCGGATGTGTGGCCATTTTGTTCGGATTATTTGTAAAACAGATCCGAAAGCTGTTCCCGGATATCGTGACAGGAACCGTGATCTTTACCATTGGTCTTTCCTTATATCCCACTGCAGTGCGGTATATGGCCGGCGGATCCGGATCCGAAAGCTTTGGTGGTGCAAGAAACTGGCTGGTAGCGATCGTTACCTTTGCTGTGGTATTAGTATTTAACAACTTTGCAAAGGGTGTGCTGAAGCTGGGATCCCTGTTCTTTGGAATGATTGTCGGCTATGTCATGTCATTGGCGTTTGGAATGGTTGATTTCAGCAATGTGGCAAATACAACCTCAGTGATCGCGATTCCGCAGTTTATGCATTTCCAGATTGAGTTTGTACCCGCTGCCTGTGCGTCACTGGCAATCGTTTACATCGTGAATTCCGTACAGACGATCGGTGATCTGACCTCTACAACCATGGGTGGTATGGACCGGATCCCCACAGATCGTGAGCTGCAGGGTGGAATCCTGACGCAGGGTGTCATGAGTATTGTAGGAGCATTCTTTGGCGGACTGCCCACAGCTACCTATAGCCAGAATGTAGGAATCGTCACAGTGAATAAGGTTGTCAACCGGATCGTATTTGCAGTATCCGCACTGGTTCTTTTGGCTGCAGGTCTCATCCCGGGTCTTTCAGCAATTTTGACAACGATCCCTCAAAGCGTGATCGGTGGAGCGACCTTATCCGTATTTGCACAGATCGCCATGACCGGTATCCGGATGTTTACAAAAGACGGCATGACGCCGCGAAAGACAACAGTTGTCGGAATGTCAGTAGCACTGGGCGTAGGTATCACACAGGTTTCGGGATGTCTGGCTGGCCCCGGATTCCCCGGATGGGTTCATACGGTATTTGGAACATCTTCTGTAGTGGTAGCAACGATCATGGCAATTCTTTTGAATTTGATCCTGCCCAAGGAACAGCTGCAAGAGGAGAAGGAAGAGGATAAAAATTCCTCACGTGTTCAATAAAGTCTTTCATATAATTTTTGTATATGTAATCCTTGTGATAGTTGATATACAGCTGGCGTCTTGAGGTATTCTCCGGCAGCTGAAATACAAGAATACGTTTTTCACGCCGCAGGTCCTGGGCAGCTTTTTCAGAGATGATTGAGATACCCAGGCCTCCGGTTACGAGATTTTTAATGGACTCCTGGTCATTGACCCGGGCAATGACATTCAGATCATGCTCCGTCAGACCGAGACTTTCAATCAGGTAGTCTGCACTTTTTTTACTGTCGCTGTCCTTTTCGCGGAGTATCACCGGTTCCTGCATGATTTCGTGAAGATCCGGAGTTTTGGCTGACTGCCAGGAGAGAAAATGCTCGTTGACCGGCGTGATGATGACCATGCGGTCCTCATAAAACGGAATGCATGTAAGCAATTCATGATCAGCAGGTATTCCGGTAAAACCAATATCGATTGTTCCCTGCAGCAGATCATCGATAACGCCCCGGCTGTCGCTCTGATTAATAATAAAATAGACATTGGGATTTTTTTCTCCAAAAGCAGGAAGGATCTCCGGCAGGATGTATGCAGCAGGTATCGTTGAGGCACCAAGCCGGATGATCCTTTTTGTGTCATCGGACCACCGGCGCAGTAAAGAATCCCTGCTCTTCATCGTATTGACAGCCCATTCGTAAAATTCCATGCCGTGTGGTGTGACGGACAGGGATTTTGTTGTGCGCACTAAAAGACGGGTGGACAGCTCATCTTCCAGATTGCGGATATGGGAGCTGATGGTTGGCTGTGAGGTATAAAGCACTTCGGCAGCTTTGGTAAAGCTGCCGTATTTGACGACCGTGATAAATGACTGCAATTGTTTGAAATCCATATTACATCCTTTCTGTCAGCTTTGTCTGGTCAGTTCTTCGAGGGCTGCTAAGGCCAGAGCCACATCCTTTGCGGTGTTGTTCCAACCGAAGGAAAAACGGATGGTGCCTGTCGGATAGGTGCCGAGGGTCTTGTGGGCGGAAGGCGCGCAGTGAAGTCCGACGCGGGTCATGATGCCGTAGGTATCATCCAGATGAAAAGCAATGTCTGAGAGTTCCAGGCAGGGTGTCTGTATGGAAACGACCCCGGTACGGTCGTTGACATCTTTTTTTCCGACGAGACGGATGCGTTCACCATGGGGATCTATCGTAAGAATGCCCCCAATGAATTGTTCCGTGAGCTGCAGTTCGTGGGCGCGTATGTGTTCCATGCCCGTATCAGCGATCCATGTCAGGCCTGCATGAAGACCCGCGATGCCGGGAAGGTTCATGGTGCCGGGTTCAAACCGGTCCGGAAGAAAGTCCGGAATATGTTCCGTATGACTCAGGCTGCCGGTGCCGCCGGAGAGCAGAGGCTCCATTTCTGCGGCCATAGTATCACACACGAGAAAGCCGCCAATACCCTGAGGACCCAGAAGTCCCTTATGACCGGTGAAGGCCAGCGCATCAATATGCATCTCTTCCATATGGATCGGACAGGTTCCGGCAGTCTGGGCTGCATCTACGATCAAACGCAGACCATGTCGGGCGCAGAAATCTCCTATCTCCGGGATCGGAAGCAGGGTACCGCAGACGTTGCTGGCGTGCGTTAGGATGATCGCTTTGGTCTCTGGACGGATATAAGCTTCCAGAAAAGCATCGATCCCTTCTGTTCCCACAGCAAGGCAGCCCTCGTTGGTACAGGGCAGCCTGGTAAAGGAGACACCGGAAGCTTTCATCTGTACAAGTGGTCGCATCACGGCATTATGCTCCATAGAAGAGACGAGAACGTGATCGCCGGCTTTCAAAAAGCCTTTGATGATGACGTTCAGGCTCTCCGTCACATTCTTTGTAAAGATGATATTTTTGCAGTCGGAATAACCGAAAAGCTCGCAGAGCTGACGCCTTGCATCATAAACCATTTCCTCGGCAGAATAGGCATCTTCATAACAGCCTCTGTTAATATTGGAACCGATCCGGGTCATATATTCGTATACGGCATCCGGCACACATTGCGGTTTGGGGAAGGTAGTACTGGCATTATCCAGGTAGATCTTTGATTTCATAAAATGGGCTCCTGTCTGAAAGTATATATTTAAGATATCATGAGTGCAAACGAGTCAACATGCTCGCATGATTGACGAGTGACGAATGTTGATCATGAGCTGATTTTGCTCATGATATCACATAATTATTATAATTTCAAATAAATACATTAAATATATTAATAAATTCCATTGGACGTAAGGATTGGCAAATGATAAACTGAATGTAAACAAAAGAGGAGGTTTATTTATGGACACAAAAAAAGAAAAAATAATGATCGTGATCGGTGGTCTTGTGATCGGAGTGATCGCTTCGCTGCTTGTATTTTTTGGAAATCCTGCGAATATGGGATTTTGCATTGCATGCTTTTTAAGAGCTACAGCAGCCGCCCTTGGATTGCATCGGGCGGGTGCAGTTCAGTATATCCGTCCGGAGATCATCGGACTGGTGCTTGGCAGTCTTCTGATGGCTGTCAGTAAAAAGGAATTTGCGGCCAAGGGAGGAAGCTCACCGCTGACACGTTTTATTCTGGGCTTTTTCGCGATGATCGGATGCTTAATGTTCCTGGGCTGCCCCTTCCGCATGATCCTGCGTCTGGCAGGCGGAGATCTCAACGCGCTGCTTGGCCTGGCAGGCTTTGTTCTTGGTATCCTGTGCGGCGTATTTTTCCTTAGCAAAGGTTATTCTTTAAAAAGATCCTACAGACAGCCGGTGGTGGAAGGCGCGGTACTGCCTGTGATCCAGGTCGTACTTCTGGGGCTTTTAGTGGCGGCACCGGCATTTATTTTCTTCTCAGAAGAGGGAGCCGGTCCCGGTGCGAAGCATGCGGCAGTTGCCATCAGCCTGATCGCGGGTCTGATCGTGGGAGCAATCGCTCAGAGAACACGTCTTTGTATGGTAGGCGGTATCCGCGATGTGGTATTGTTCAGGGAAACAAAGCTGCTTTGGGGATTTGTGGCAATTTTTGTCAGTGCGCTTGTATGCAATCTGATCCTGACAGCTGCAACGGAAGGTACCTATTTTTCTGCTTCCTTTGCAGGTCAGCCTGTGGCTCATACGGATGGTCTTTGGAATCTTTTAGGCATGCTGCTGGTTGGTTTTGCCTGTGTGCTCCTGGGCGGATGTCCGCTGCGTCAGCTGATCCTGACAGGAGAGGGCAACAGTGACAGTGCAGTTGCCGTACTGGGACTTGTTGCAGGCGCTGCGTTTGCCCATAATTTTGGTCTGGCTTCCAGCGGTGAAGGTCCCACAATGAACGGCAAGATCGCAGTCGTGATCGGTATCATTGTTGTGGCAGTCATTGCTTCCGTAAATACATTTAAAAAAGAACAGGCATAAAGGAGAATTCGTATGAAAACATTAGATGCAAGAGGACTTTCCTGTCCGGAACCGGTGATCATGATCCGAAAGGCCATGGCTTCCAAAGATAACGTTTATGAGATGCTTGTTGATAATCAGACTTCAAAAGAGAATGTCACCCGTTATGCGGAGCATCAGGGTTATCAGGTGACCGTTACTGAAAACGGTGAAGAGTACTTATTGACCATGAAAAAATAGCGGAGCGGAAAATGGTTTATATTGCGACATTTTATTCTCATTTTGGGGCTGTAAGATTTAAGAGAATCTGTGAGGGCGCAGGCAGGAAGGCGAAGATGATGCCTGTGCCCAGGGACTTAAGCAGCAGCTGCGGTACCTGTGTCCGCTATGAAGGGGATGATCCGTGTCCCGGAGGTGCTTATCCGGAGGAAACGGAACAGGTCGTGGAAAAAACGGACAGCGGATACCGGGAGGTCTACCGGACAAAAGATAGTTGAGGAGAACGGGTATGGAAACGGATGTCAAGCTGACGAAATTAGCGAAATGTGCCGGATGCGGCGCTAAGGTGGGTGCAGGAACACTGGTGCATATGCTGGAGGGATTTAAGACCCATAAAGATGAACGGCTGATCGTAGGATATGACAAGAGTGATGACGCCAGCGTGTATGTGATCAACGAGGAGACAGCGCTGATCCAGACTACGGATTTTTTTCCGCCGATCGTGGATGACCCGTATCTGTATGGGCAGATCGCGGCGGCCAATGCGCTCAGTGATGTTTATGCCATGGGTGGAACGCCGAAGCTGGCCATGAATATCATGTGTCTGGCAGAAAAAATGGAGAAAGCTGTGGTGCAGGAGATCCTGCGGGGCGGTTATGAGAAGGTCTATGAGGCAGGAGCGATCATTACGGGAGGTCATACCATACAGGGCGCGGAGCCCATTTATGGGCTGGCGGTATCCGGATTTGTTCATCCGGATCAGGTGCTGACCAACAGCAATGCAAAGCCGGGAGATGTTTTGATCCTTACAAAACCCCTTGGCATCGGTATTCTGACGACGAGCATCAAGGCGGATCTGGTGGAGGATGCGGTATGCAAACGGATTTACCGACAAATGGCAGCACTGAATAAAACAGCCCGGGATATTATGGTAAAATATCCGGTGAACAGCTGTACTGACGTGACGGGCTTCTCACTTCTTGGGCACAGCTTTGAAATGGCCCAGGGAAGTGGTGTGACTATTCATCTGATGGCGGATCAGATACCCTATCACCCGGAGGCCTATGAGTTGGCAGAGATGGGATTTATTCCGGCGGGAGCCTATAGAAACCGGGAATATGCCGCAGACGGTGTTCTCGTGAAAAATGGCATCACAAGGGCGCAGCAGGATATTTTCTATGATCCCCAGACAAGCGGCGGTCTTCTCATGGCAGTGCCGGAAGCGAGCGCAGAGGCATATCTGAAGGAGTTGAAGGCCCGGATCCCGGAGGCGGCCATTGTCGGATATGTGGAGCCTATGGGAGAATGGAGTATTGTGCTGGAGTAACGAAGAGTGATATTTCAGGGAGGAAAAATGAAATGAAGCTGATCAAAACGGAAGATGCGGTAGGACACGTATTGTGTCATGATATTACACAGATCATCAAAGGTGTGACCAAGGATGCGGTATTTCGCAAAGGACATATCGTGACGGAGGAGGACATTCCCGTGCTTTTGTCTGTGGGGAAGGAGCATCTCTATGTGTGGGAGAAGGAGGAAGGCATGCTCCATGAGAATGAGGCGGCAGAGATCCTGCGCCAGATCTGTCAGGGAACAAATATGCATCCGTCAGATGTTAAAGAAGGGAAGATCGAACTGATCGCAGACTGTGACGGTGTGCTGAAGATCAAGCGGGACAAGCTGTATCAGATCAATTCTTTGGGAGAGATGATGATCGCCAGCCGTCATGGAGATTTTCCGGTGAAAAAGGGTGATAAGATCGCCGGGACAAGAGTGATCCCGCTGGTGATCAGTGAAGAGAAGATGGAACAGGCGAAACGGGCAGCCGGTTCGGAACCGATCTTTGATGTGAGCCCTTATGTACATAAAAAAGTGGGGATCGTCACGACGGGAAGTGAGGTATATTACAAACGGATCGAGGACACCTTTACGCCTGTGATCAAGGAGAAGCTGGCAGAATATGATACGGAGATCCTGGATCATATTATCTGCAATGACGACCATGAAATGATCACGAAAGCCATTCAGACGCTGCTGGAAAAAGGCTGCGACATGATCATCTGCACCGGCGGAATGAGTGTGGATCCGGATGACCGGACACCCCTTGCCATCCGAAATGCCGGGACTCAGATCGTGAGCTATGGGGCACCGGTGTTGCCGGGAGCCATGTTTTTGCTGGCTTACTATGAAGGCAATCTCCCGATCATGGGGCTTCCGGGATGCGTGATGTATGCGAAGCGCACGATCTTCGATCTGGTGCTGCCGAGGATCCTGACAGGGGAAGTACTTACCGGGGAAGATCTGAACCGACTGGGTGAGGGCGGCTTGTGCCTGAACTGTCCGGTTTGCACCTTCCCGAATTGCGGTTTTGGCAAGGGTGGTGCCAGATAGCTTGTAACCATAGAAAAAAAGAGGAATCTGTATGTACCGATTATTTGAGGCGATAGAAAAAATAGAAGCATGCGAACCGGAAGCCGTTAATCGGGTGCTGACAGTGTTGGATGAAGTGCATATGGGAGAAAAAGCACTGGTCTCTGATGGAAAACTGGTATGGGAAAGTGAGGCACAGGGCTTTTTTTCCGCGAATAGGGATGCAGCTGTTTCCATTACCGAGAGCGGGGTCACAGAGATTGCCGGGGAAAGGATCTTTTGTGACACACTCGGAAAGGAGAAGCAGATCGTTATCTGCGGTGGTGGTCACGTATCCATGCCGGTCATTCAGATCGGTATCATGATGGGCTGCGAAGTGACCGTGCTGGAGGACCGTCCGACATTTGCGGATAACGCCAGAAGAGCCGGCGCTACCCGGGTGATCTGTGAACCGTTTGAGGCGGGCCTGGATCAGGTTGAGGGAAGTGCGGATACCTATTTTGTGATCGTTACGAGAGGTCACAGATACGATCAGGTGTGTCTGGAAAAGACCCTGCAAAAAGAGTATGCTTATGTTGGAATGATCGGAAGCAGGCGGCGGGTGGCACTGGTGAAACAGCAGCTGATGGAGCGTGGAATCAGCAGGGAAGTGCTGGATGCTGTGTATACGCCTATCGGACTGGACATCGGAGCAGAGTCACCGGCTGAGATCGCTGTGGCGATCATGGCGGAGATCATAGAAGTAAAAAACAAGAAGAAGCGCACCTACGGCTACTCCAAGGAGATCGTCCGGGCGATTACCGATCCGGAAGGTGAGCCGGGAAGAAAGGTACTGGTAACGATCGTCGCAAGAAAGGGCTCGGCGCCGCAGGGAATGGGAGCCAAGATGCTGGTGCTTTCAGACGGTAGATGTATCGGAACCATTGGCGGCGGATGCATGGAAGCGGCAGTGATCCGGAAGGCACTGTATATGATAAGAACAGACACGCAGAGTGCAGAGGTTTGTCATGTGGATCTGACAGGAGCTGACGCAGAGGATGAGGGCATGGTATGCGGAGGCACGGTGGAGGTGTTGCTGGAAGAGATCGGATAGATAAAGGGGAGGGTATGATTGTGAAGGATCTGCATGGAAGAACGATTGATTACATGCGTATCTCGATTACGGACCGCTGCAATCTCCGCTGCAAATACTGTATGCCGCAGGGCATTCAGCAAGTGTCCATGAACGAACTATTGACCTATGAGGAGATCGAGACTGTCTGCCGGGAGGCTGTGAAGCTGGGGATCCGGAAGTTCAAGATCACCGGCGGTGAGCCGCTGGTTCGGAAAGAATGTACAAGTCTGATCCGAAAAATAAAGGAGATCTCCGGGGTGGAACAGGTGACGCTGACCACGAACGGGATCCTTTTGAAGGAGCATCTGGATGCATTCCTTTTGGCAGGGCTTGATGCTGTGAATGTGAGTCTTGACACGCTGGAGGAAAAACGCTTTGAAGAGATCACCGGATTTACCGGACTTCGCAGCGTATTATCAGCGATAGACGCAGCGCTGGAGTGCGGACTTCGGGTGAAAGTGAACACGGTGCTTCAGCCCGGGATCAATGACGGAGAATGGAACCGTTTTGTGGAGCTTGCAAAGAGCCGGGAGCTGGATGTGCGTTTTATTGAGATGATGCCCATCGGAGCTGGAAGATCATGCAGCGTGGTATCGAATAAGGAACTCCTTTCCAAAATCCAGGAGGCTTATCCGGGTGTTGAGAAGGATGAGCGTATTCACGGGAACGGACCGGCGGTCTATTACCGGATTCCGGGAATTTTGGGAAGCATCGGTTTTATCAGTGCCATTCACGGAGTGTTCTGTGATCATTGCAATCGGATCCGCATGACTGCAACCGGGGAATTGAAGCCATGCCTGTGTTTTCAGGATTCCATTTCCATCCGAAAGGCACTTCGAGAGGGAAATCGCGAGGATGTGAGGACTTTGATTGCGGAAGCGATTCACAGGAAGCCGAAGATGCATTGCTTTGAACAGCTACAACAGATCACTGAGAATAAAAAAATGGTTCAGATCGGAGGTTAGACGGGAGCTTATGGGAGAAATTCATAAGAAAGAGACTGGGGAAGAGCATCAGATAGAAGCAGCTGACAGGGAGAAGACTCGTATGGAAGGAAGGATCCTGGGAATCTGTATCAGTGAGCAGCGGGGAACACAAAAACACGAGATCAAAGAAGCGGATATGATAGAAGGATGGGGGATCAAAGGGGATGCCCACGGAGGAAACTGGCATCGTCAGGTCAGCCTCCTGTCCTGTGAAAAAATAGAGGAATTCCGGGCAGAGGGGGCAGATGTAGCCTTTGGTGCCTTTGGGGAGAATCTGATCGTGGAAGGCTTTGACCTCAGAAAGCTCCCGGTGGGCACCAGATTTTCCATCGGAGACGTTCTGTTGGAGCTGACCCAGATCGGGAAGGAATGTCACAGCCACTGCGAGATCTATCAGAGAATGGGTGACTGTATCATGCCGAGAGAAGGAGTCTTTACGGAAGTGATCACCGGGGGACACATCAAGGTCGGTGATACCGTCCGGATGATCGCACCGCAGAAAGACCGGCCCTTCACGGCGGCAGTTATCACACTGAGCGACAAAGGCGCTGCCGGGCAGCGGGAGGACCAGAGTGGGCCGAAAATCGTGCAGATGCTTACAGAATCAGGTTATGATGTGAAGGAAACACTGCTTCTTGCTGACGATAGAGCTGCTTTGGAGCGTCAGCTGATCCGTCTGGCGGATCAGAGGCAGCTGAATGTTATTTTCACAACCGGAGGGACCGGATTTTCCATGCGGGATGTGACACCGGAGGCGACGATTGCTGTCTGCGACCGCATGGCAAACGGGATTGCAGAGGCGATCCGGAATTACTCACTGTCCATCACACCCAGAGCGATGTTCAGCCGTGCTGTGTCGGGCATCCGAAAACATACGCTGATCATCAACCTGCCGGGAAGCCCGAAGGCAGTGAAGGAAGCATTGGAGTTTTTGCTTCCGCATCTGGGGCATGGGCTCGGGGTTTTGCGGGGAAGCGAAGGAGAGTGTGCCAGGTAAAACCAAATGCTCCGTTGAAATTGATTGTTTCTGAGAAAAGAATATATAGATAATTGCGCAGAACAGGATGGAGCGGAACTGTGAGACTACGAAACAGTTACACTTACTGAAATGTGATGGAAATCTACAGAATAGGAGTAGAAGGATGAAAAAGAAAATTTTGGCTGTCATGCTGATCGGAGCCATGGTGCTTGGAATGGCAGGATGCGGGAATCGTGCGTCCGATCAAAATAGAGAGGAAGTTACGGTTACCATTTTTGCGGCGAAGAGTCTGAACAGTGTTGTGGACGAGCTCATCACCATGTATCATGAGGACAAGCCAAATGTGAAGATCGTAACAAGCTATGACAGCTCCGGTACACTGATGACACAGATCGAAGAAGGCGCAGCCTGCGACGTGTTCTTTTCCGCAGCGCAAAAGCAGATGGATCAGTTAGAGGAAGAGAAGCTGGTAGTAGACGGAACCAGGGCAAATGTTGTAAACAACCAGGTATGTGTGGTAACCTATAAAGACAGTGGCACAAGCGTGACAGGTCTTTCTGATATCGCCAAAGCAAAGAGCTTTGCATTGGCAGATGGCAGTGTTCCGGTGGGCAAATACACCCGTCAGGCGATGGTAAATGCAGGGATGCTTCCGGAAACGGAAGATGCAGTGACCATCACGACTGCTGAGGTATCAGAGGCGCTGGGCGGCATAGAGATCAATGAATGTGCGAATGTCGGTGCAGTTGCGGCAGCAGTGGCAGAGGGCTCCAATGAAGTCGGTACAGTGTACAAGTCAGATACCTGCGGCTATGAGGACAAGCTTGAGATCCTGGAGACCGTAAGCTATGAACTGACCGGAAATGTCATTTATCCCATCGCGCAGATCGAAAACAGGGACGCAAGCGATGCTCAGAAGGAAGCGGCATTGGATTTCATTCATTTCCTGACATCAGATACCGCAAAGGACGTATACGAAAAATACTATTTTGACACGAAGGTAAAGTAATCGGGTAATCGTTCAAAACCACGACCTGCACGTGACTGCGGAGCGTGAAGAAACTATGCAAATGCATAATACGGAGGAGACGAATGGAAGAGCTGATGAATACCCTGCAAAGTCTGGACTGGAGTCCGTTACTCATATCGCTGAAGACAGGGGTGGTGGCAACCATTCTCTCTTTTTTTCTGGGCATTTATGCGGCAAGAAAAGTGATCCATGCCGGGCCGCGGGTAAAGGCGGTGGCGGATGGAATACTGACACTGCCTATGGTGCTGCCGCCGACGGTTGCGGGATTTTTCCTGCTTCTTCTCTTTAGCCGCAGGCGGCCTGTGGGTATTTTGTTGTATGAGAATTTTGGCATCAGTGTGGTGCAGACCTGGCTTGGCTGCATCATCGCTGCGACGGTCATTGCCTTTCCGCTCATGTACCGGAATGCAAGAGCCGCCTTTGAGCAGGTGGATGTGAACCTTGTCTACGCCGGAAGAACACTGGGAATGAGTGAAACGGCGATTTTCTGGAAGGTGGTCGTGCCCACGGCAGGGCCGGGGATCCTGTCGGGAACGATACTTACCTTCGCCAGGGCCATGGGGGAATATGGCGCAACTTCCATGCTGGCAGGCAATATTCCGGGAAAGACGGGGACGATCTCCCAGCGGATCGCCATGGTGATTCAGGATGGGGATTATCTGACGGCCGGTGTGTGGGTCGTGATCGTCATGCTGATCGCATTTCTTGTGATCTTTTTGATGAATCTGATCTCCGGGAAAAAGATGAAGCAGATCAAACGCTGGTAGGATAGGAGAAATAGATGTCGCATATGTCAATAGAGGCCGCAATCAAAAAAAAGCTAGGCAGCTTTGAACTGGATGTCGAACTTCATAGTGACTGCAAGCGGATCGGGATACTGGGCGCTTCCGGCTGCGGGAAGAGTATGACCTTAAAGTGCATTGCCGGGATTGAGACACCGGATCAGGGAAAGATCATCGTTGACGGACAAACGTTCTTTGACCGTGGCGTAAACGTGAAGCCGCAAAAACGAAAGATCGGATATCTGTTTCAAAATTATGCATTGTTCCCGACGATGACGGTGAGTGAGAATATCGCAGCAGGTCTGAAAGGGAAAAGGGAACAGAACAGGCAGGTTGTTGTCCGGATGATAAAAAAATTCCGTCTGGAGGGACTGGAGGATCGTCTGCCGGGAGAACTGTCCGGTGGACAGCAGCAGCGGGTGGCGCTGGCAAGGATCATGGCCTATGAACCGGAGATGATCCTTTTGGACGAGCCCTTTTCCGCGCTGGATGCCTTCCTGAAGGATCAGCTGCAGCAGGAATTAAAGCAGCTGCTTGAGGGATATGACGGAACGGTGATCCTCGTGTCTCACAGCAGGGATGAGATTTACCGCTTCAGTGAGGAATTGGTGGTCATGGACGCAGGGAGAACCGTCTGCCACGGAAAGACGAAGGATATTTTTGCAGATCCACAGTGGAAGGAGGCTGCGCGTCTGACGGGCTGTAAAAATATCGCTTCGGCGCAGCGCATAGACAGCCATCATGTGTGTATCCCGGCATGGGGTATCACCCTTACATTGCAGAGGGAGATCCCGGAAGATATCCGTTTTGTTGGGTTTTGGGCGCATGAGTTCCTTCCGGTATGGAAGTCTTCCGAAGAGGATCCGGTTCTGTGGAACGGGACACTTCCCAAAGGAATCGCAGAAAACCGGATTCCGGTGAAGGTGGAGAGTGTGGCAGAATTACCATTTGAACGGAAATATTTTTTGCAGAGCGGCGACGGATCGGAGGAGATCTGCTGGTTCGTCCAGAGGGAACAGTGGGAACTTTTGGAAAAAATGGGTCTGCCGGAGTATCTTGAAATTCCGGAGGAAAAACTGCTGTTACTTCGATAAGGATATATTTTTCAGGAAACTGATGCGCATTCCGTAGCAAGAACACAGAGGTGTTCCTGAATGCGGAGAGTAAATGGTTATATACGAGGAGAAATGAAGATGAGCGCATTATCACATTTTGATGATCATGGAAAAGCCTACATGGTAGATGTTACGGAAAAAAACGAGACAGTCAGGGAGGCAACAGCCACAGGAAAGATCCGGGTCAACGAGGAGGTTTACCGGGCAATCGAGCAGGGAACCGTCGGCAAGGGAGATGTGCTGGGCGTGGCAACCACGGCAGGCATCATGGGAGCCAAACGGACATCAGACCTGATCCCCATGTGCCACATCCTTCCCATCACAAATTGCAGGGTAGAGTTTGAGATGAGGCCGGAAACATCTGAGATCGTGTGCACCTGCACCGTCAAGGTGACCGGCAAGACAGGCGTGGAAATGGAAGCGCTGACAGGTGTCAGTGTGGCACTTCTCACGGTCTATGACATGTGCAAGGCGCTGGACAAAGAAATGGAGATCGGAGAGATCTATCTGGTGCATAAATCCGGTGGAAAGAGTGGAGAGATTCACAACCGGAAGCAGGGTATTGAATAATCAGTAGCAAGGTATTACAATAGAGGTATTAATAAAACATACAAAAGGAGAGGCAGTTATGGGAAAGCGTGTAAAAGGGGGAGCGGATGGAAAACGCCGTATTGCAGACGAAATTCGCGCCCAGATAGGCAAAAGTGTACTGATCGTATTTATTTTCATGGAGATTGTTACGATCATCATGGTTTGGATGACGGTAACATCATCCCGTAAATCTGAGCTGGCGTTGGAATCGGAGTCGGCAGCAAACCAGCTGGCAGGTTTTTTTGAGAAATATGAGAGAGAAGCGGAAGTGTTGGCAGTCAATCCGCAGATACGTGCTGCGCTGCAGGAGACAAAGGCAGGGGATAATATTTTGGATGCCTCCGATATGGAGACGGTAAATAAATACCTGGTAAACACCGCTGCCGCAGATGCCAATAATATCATGGCGGCATGGATCGCAGATCTGGATGCCAGTATGATCACACAGTCAGATGGATTTACGTCCACAGACGGCTGGGACATTACAGGTCGTGCCTGGTATACATGTATCGAGACGGGAAAAACGGTATTGACAGAGCCCTATGTGGATTCAAGTACCGGGCTTACCATTTTGAGTGCGGTAGCTCCGGTTTATGACGAAAAGGGAACGGTACTTGGAGCAGCAGGACTTGATATTTCCATGGAGCATGTCACAGAGGTGATGAGTGAGTATAAGATCGGCAAGACCGGGTATGTTCTGCTTGTATCTGCAAGCGGAACCCTGCTTTATCACCCTCAGACAGATCTGATACAGCAGAATATTGCCGACGTAGGTGTATCTGATAACGTCGTGGAGGCGATCGCGAACCAGGAGAGCAAGTCTCTGAAATATAAGGTAAACGCAACACCGAAATACGGGCGTGTTCAGGAAGCAGGAGAAACCGGATATATCGTTATAAGCAGTCTGCGGTTTTTTGAGTATTATTCTACACTGATAGAGATTATTGCTGCTTTGGCGGTGTTGTTTGCAATAGGCATTATTTATGTCATGCGGAGTATTCGAAAGAGTGCGGCAGATTTAGCAAAACCGATCATGGAGCTGAATGAGACCGCACAGAAGCTTGCTGCCGGGGATCTGGATGTTTCGTTACAGGTGTCATCCAAGAATGAGATCGGTGAGCTGGGCAATTCCATTGGGCAGACAGTAAACAGGTTAAAAGAGTACATTGTATATCTAAACGAAGCGTCCCATGCGCTGGATCAGATTTCAGTTGGAAAGCTTGGCATTGAGTTAGAGCAGGATTATGTAGGAGAGTTCCAGAAATTAAAAGTGGCATTACTTAATATTTCCAGATCCATGAATGATATCATGCAGAGTATCAGTGACAGTTCTCAAATGGTGGCATCCAGCGCACATGAACTGGCGCAGGCGGCTCAGGGACTGGCAGAAGGCTCTGGAACACAAGCTGCGGCAGTCGAAGAGCTGGTAGCAACCTCCACATCGGTGGCAGAACAGGTGGAGGTAAGCAAGGAGGATGCAAAACAGGCTGCGGATGAGACTGCAAGTGTTACGGATATGATGGAACAAAGCCGGGAAAAGATGGAACAGATGATGCAGGCTGTGCAGAACATACATGAGACCTCCGAGCAGGTGGTTGGTATCATACAGACCATTGAAGAGATCGCAGACCAGACCAATCTTCTGTCACTGAATGCATCCATAGAGGCTGCCCGTGCAGGTGAAGCAGGAAAAGGCTTTGCGGTTGTGGCAGATGAAATCGGAAAACTGGCTTTTGAAAGTTCGAAGGCAGCTAATATGACAAGGGATCTGATCGGTGTGTCTATGGAGGAGATCAACAAGGGAAATGCTCTTGCCAGCGACGTGATGAGTTCGCTTGCAGATGCGGTAGCAGCTGTGGAAAACGTCAATGCAATGATTAAAAAGACAGCAGAAAATGCAGTGGATCAGGCGTATAGCATGGAGCAGATCCGCATCGGCATCGAGGAGATCTCCCGGGGCGTGCAGGATAATTCGGCAATTGCGCAGGAGAGCTCTGCAACCTCACAGGAGCTTGCTTCACAGGCGGAAATATTGAACGATATGGTTCAGAAATTTGAATTAATTTAACATGTAATAAGCAAGAATTCTCCCACCTCTGCAGGTGGTGAGGCTTGAATGAAAAGGTAAATTCTACCCTTTCGCTTTTCTTGATTTTATGCGGGATTAACTTCTACTTTTAGAAGTATACATCCCGCTTTTTTTAGTTTATAATGCCTTCATACGGTACAAATTGCATGTTTTTCTGCATACCAATGGGGCATCTGAAAATAGTGTGCGAGACTAAATTCCACATGCCTGTTGGAAAGACTAAATTCTATGCAGTGAAACTTGCCTGTGCGTATACTATTTTTTATTTTACTAATGCTGGTATTAATGTTACTTCATCCGCTGGGATTTCAACTAATCCGAGAGCTTCATGAAGTTTGTTGTCCAGCAAGATCTGGGACACCTCATATGGACTATGTCCATTGAGGCTGTCTCGTTTTTCACTATTGATATGATTCAATAATAATAGTGTTGTTTCCTCTGTCATGTTCTCAAAACTTATTCCTTTAGGTAGAACATATCTTATATATTCATGATTCTTTTCAAGCGCACCTTTTTGATCAGAACGATTGGGATCACAGTAATAAATTCGAGTCCTGATTTCACCATTCTCATCACACTCTAAATTCCATCTATCTTGAAATTCATGTCCATTATCTGTGATTATTACCTCAAATAGTTTTTGAAATAATTCAATTCCGAGTACTTTTGTTAAATAGTCAAAAACTCTATTTACTTCATCCTGAGTTTGATCTTCTAAAAGAAACATAAGCATTAGCTTACAGTTCCTAAAAAGCATCGTGAGAAAACAAGGTTTTGTGCCTTTAGCTCCTTCAACAGTATCCATTTCAACTATATATGTTGGTTTATTTTTATCAACATAGTCTAGGAATTCTTTATAACCTCTATCTTTTCGGAATGCTCTGTCTTTTATACTTGTAGCAGTCTTTTTCTTCCTTGGTTTATATACGACCTTACGACGTAAATCCATATTTCTTACTTCGAAGACACCACTATCAATGTATGAATATATGGTTCTCCTGGAACATGCTATTTCGTCTGCATGGGATGCATAAATATGGGCTATCGATTGTCCTTTTTTGATGAGTGGTGATAACAAATCATCTAGCTGCTGTATGCTTTCTGGAGTCTGATTAATGCCTTCTCTGCTTGTAGTTCTGACATTTTCATATGTGTCCTGAGCATATTTAGAAGAATAGATTTTTTTCTCCATCATACAATTGACGCGCTTACCACAGCCATTGCAAACATAGGGTGGTTTTTTCAGCTTTTCGCATTCTCGTGGCTTATAAAATTTGCAAACATCGCTACACCTAAATTTTCTGCAGGTAACACACCTATGCTGACATTCATTATCTCCACACATATGCATAACCTTACATATATTTGCACGAGGCTTTGATTCATCATAATTATTAGCACAAGGCGTAGGCGCAAAAGCATCTGCATTCCTTTCCTTGATGATTGAATGACGTCGAACCTCTTTGGATATTGTGCTAGGATCTTTATTTATACTTCTGGCAATGTCTCTGAATGAGTCTCCGTTATTTAATCCTTGCTCAATTCTAATCCGTCCAGATAAGTCTATATGTTTTTGATTGCCCTTAGGTCTATTTGTATTCATGAACTCTCACTTTCTGCACAGGCAGGCAATCAACTGCTTTGTTATTGTACAAAAAGTAACATGATATTTCTATGCGACACTAAATTATACACCTATAGAATTTACTCTTGCAAAGTAGAATTAAGAAATACATTTAACCACTATAGCTAAAAAGGTATGTTTTTCACTTGAAATCGAACAGATGTTCTGATATAATGTAACTAAGGGAACACTTCCATAGTTCTTCATAGTTCTTCGGAAGGGAGGTAAGTGAAAATGTATCTTACGGTGAAACAGCAGGTAAAACATCTGTCAAAAGAGGACTATCAGGTGCTTAAGGAGCTCTGCCATGTTGCAAAGAATCTCACGAATGAGGCTATCTATAACGTAAGGCAGTATTACTTCAAAGAGGACAGCTATCTGAACTATCAAAAGAACTACGCGATGCTAAAGTTTTCAGAAAATTATCGTATCCTTAATTCCAACATGGCACAGCAGATACTTAAGGAGGTGGATGGTTCCTTCCGATCTTTTTTCGGACTGTTGAAACTGGCAAAACAAGGCAGATATGCGTTTCGGGATTGTAAACTGCCGCATTATCTCAAAAAAGACGGATATGCGACACTTGTGATCGGCTTCGTGAGAATAAACGGTAATAAGCTGATACTGCCGTACTCAAATACCTATAAAAAAACACATGGTCCCGTTGAGATAACCATTCCACCGATACTGCTGGATAAAAAGATCAAAGAGATCCGCATCATTCCAAAAGCAGATGCCAGGTTCTTTGAAATACAGTATACCTATGAGGCTGAATGTATTCAGAGAAATCTAAATAAAAATCATGCACTGGCACTGGATCTTGGAATTGACAATCTCGTTACAGCCGTATCAGATACGGGAGAATCCTTCATTATCGATGGAAGACGGTTAAAATCCATCAACCAGTGGTATAACAAAAGGAATGCCCGGTTGCAGTCAATCAAAGACAAACAGAAGGAAGCACGTCAAACGAACAGACAGGTATCGCTTGCCCGAAGCAGAAATAACAAAGTAAATGACTATATGAGCAAAACGGCAGGCATGGTCATCAACTATTGTATCAGCCATGATATAGGAACACTTGTAGTCGGATATAACGAAACCTTCCAAAGAAATTCAGACATGGGCAGACGTCACAATCAGACCTTTGTCAGTATCCCCTATGGCAGTCTCCGCAGGAAACAGGAATATCTCTGTGCACGAAATGGTATCACATACGTCCAGCAGGAAGAAAGTTATACCTCGAAGGCATCCTTTTGGGATAAAGA
>JAQYOU010000086.1 GCA_028727105.1 bacterium | reverse complement strand
GTCCTTGGGATGTGCAAATTTCCAGTTATCGATAATGCCTGCCTCCTTTAACAGTGCACCGCAGGCAAGTCCGTCAAAATCAGATCTTGTGATCAGTCTCATACGTTTTTCTCCTTCCGTAGCAATGTTGCAGCTGCCTGTGATGTTGCAGCTACGCTATTTCTATTATAATAAGAATGCAGGTGATTTTTTAACTTATTTTCGATCTGTTTCCTATTTTTTTGGAAAAAGTGAAGACATATCCGCGCAGCCTGCGTTATATTGATTAGCAGACAGAACAAAGGTGGTGAAGCGTATCAATAGGGAATTGGATATAGAAGAATACTTTTCATATTTGCTACAGCAGTATGAAAAGCTGGTCTACAGTATCTGCTATCAGACCTGCGGCAATCCTTTTGATGCGCAGGATCTGACACAGGATACGTTTTTAGCGGTCTATAAGCATTTGGGAACCTTTGACCGGCAGTATGAGCGGGCCTGGATCTGTCGGATCGCCAGCAACAAGGCGATTGACTATAGGAAGAGCAAGAAACGCTTAGAGGAGTGCAAGGAAGACGAATTTTTTACAGTGGTCGAGGATCCGGGAGCGGGGCCGGAGGATGCTTACATACAAAAGGAGACGAAAGAGCTGGTATTATCTGTCTGCAATCAGCTGAAAAGTCCTTATCGGGAGGTCGCGTATGAGCATTTTTATCTGGAAAAACCCATGACAGAGATCGCTGCTGAGCAGGATGCGAATCTAAAGACTGTCCAGACTCGGGTTTATCGGGCGCGCGCCCAGATACGGAAACTATTAGAGGAAAGGGGAGGAGCATAACATGACAACAGAACTAAAAAATGTACATTTAACAGAACACGATTTTGAAGCGTGGGAGCAGGGCATCCTCTCCGGTACACAGGCGGAGGCATTTCTGACCCACACGGCAAACTGCCCCCATTGTGGGGATGCGTGGTTTTCCTACATGAGCTGTCATGAGGAAGCGCTTGTAGAGCCGCCTGCATATCTGACAGAGGAGATCACGGAGCGTGTGCATCAGCCGGATGTGGTCATCGCCCAGAAAGCGCACACGACTTCCAAAAAAATACAGCTGCTTTTATACAGCCTCAAGGTCGGTGTGGCGCTGGCAGCTTCCATCTATATGCTGTTTGCAATAGATGCACAGATGTTTGATCAGATGACTCAGTTCATGTTGTTCAAATAAGAGATGAAGCGTTGACGTAATTTAGAATCGTTTCAATAGTAGGAAAGAAAGACAGGAGGACTTTTTTATGACAAGGAAAAAGAGAGGTTTTTGGACGTTTTGTTTTTCGCTGATACCCGGTGCGGGCGAGATGTATCTCGGATTTATGAAGCGTGGTGTGAGCATGATGTGTTTGTTTTTGGGCTGGTTTGCATTTTGCGGGGTTACCGGTTTTAGCATTGGCATGTGTCTGCTTCCGGTGATGTGGTTTTACAGTTTTTTTCAGGTGCATAATCTGGTAAGTCTGCCGGATGAGGAGTTCTATCAGCAGGAAGATGACTATCTGATTTTGCATATGGATAAGATCGTCGGCGTGGATAAATGGGAGCGCGGCAAGGTGAAGTTTCTGGCAGCAGCTCTGATCTTTATCGGTGGATATACGATCGTAAGCACGGTATGGAGATCCTTCTGGAATGCTCTTCCTGACTGGCTGTATAATGAGCTGTATGTGATCCGGGACGGTGTGCCGCGGATTGTGATCTCGCTCATTCTGATCGCTTTCGGTGTGTACCTGATCCGCGGCAAGAAGGAGAAGCTTGACAAGGAGCCGGAGGTCGTTTACGACATGCCGTATTCATCTGCAGATGTGTCTGCAAAGAACGGTGAGCGCACGTCTGCATATACAACTGAGCCGGGGGAATCTTGCAAGGATGCTGTACAGCCGACAGCGCAGGACGTGATCGTTCTTCCGGATACGAAGGGAGAGTGATCTGTATGAAATATACGAGGCGTGTGGGCAGTCTGACCTGCGGTATCGCGATGATCGGATTTGGGCTGCTGTTCCTTATGAATACCCTGTTTGGACTCATCGATTACACACAGATCTTTTCCCTCTGGCCACTGCTTCTTATTTGTCTGGGCGCGGAGATGCTGATCTCCAACATGAAGTACAGTGACACGGAGCGCTATACCCTTGTCTATGATAAGGGTGCGATCGTGCTGACCATTCTGGTCACGATCTTTGCGGTGGGCATGGGCATCACGGACTATTGTATCCAGTGTGTGGCAAAGTACGGAAATATGTGTATATAAAACAAAACGGTGTACTCTGCGATGGCGGGCTGCACCGTTTTTATGTGTTGTCGTGCAGGGTAAACTGATTTTTCTCAAATGACAATAAGCCCTCATCGCGCATCTTGCAAAGCTCATTGGACATGGAGCTTCTGTCCACGGACAGAAAATCCGCCAGCTGCTGACGGTTAAAAGGGATCACAAAGCTTGCGCTGTTCTGACGCCTGGCTTCTTCCGATAAATAGGAGATCAGTTTCGCTCGTGTAGAACGCTTGGACATATGACCGAGCTTCTGCACGAGCTTTCTGTTTTTCTCGGAAATGGTAAAAAACATGTTTTGCACGACTGTGGCATGAAACCGACAGGCGGAGGAGCAGGTTGTGATGATGCGTTTGACATCAAAGAAAATGACCATACTGTCCGCGATGGCCACCACGTCGTTGAGAACCGCGCCACTCTCGGGCGCAACGTATGCTTCGCCAAAGATCTCGCCAACGGAGATACGGCCAAGGATGCTGCGATTTCCCCAGTAATCATCCTTCTGGATGTGAAGCGCCCCTTCCACCAGAACGATGATGTCGCTCAGATGCTCTCCTTCACGCAGTACATATTCACCTTTTCTGCATTTGCATAATCTCGCATTCAGACAGGCTAGCATGGATGAGATCTCGTCATCGCCTACGCCTGCAAAAAGCTGTGTTCTTTTTAAGACTGGAATATATTTCTCCATAAAAATCTCCTATTGTTGTAAATACAACTGAATTGTTGGAATTAATGTAATATAGTTATGTCACGAAGTCAATCAAATATTCGATAAAGGAGCGAAATATTTATGATCAGAAAAATAATAAAAATTGATGAAGAAGCTTGTATCGGTTGTGGTGCCTGCGCATCTGCCTGCCATGAGGGAGCTATTGAGATGGTGGATGGAAAAGCAAAGCTGATGCGTGAGGATTACTGTGACGGTCTGGGAGACTGTCTGCCTGCCTGCCCCGTGGATGCGATCTCTTTTGAGGAGCGGGAGGCGCCTGCGTATGATGAGGCAGCCGTGATGGCAGCGAAGGCAAAGAAAGAAGAACAGTCGCTTCCCTGCGGCTGCCCCGGCACACAGTCAAAGGAGATCAGGCGGGAGCGTTGTGAGAGTATGGATGCTCCCGTTGCAGCCAGTCAGTTGTCACAATGGCCGGTACAGATCAAGCTGGTGCCTGTGAATGCACCATATTTCAATGGTGCAGATCTATTGATAGCTGCCGATTGCACAGCCTATGCTTACGGTGATTTTCATAACAGATTTATCCGCAACCGCATCACCCTTGTCGGATGTCCGAAGCTGGACGAGGTCGATTATGCAGAAAAACTCACGGAGATCATCAGAGGTAATGACATCAAGAGTGTCACCGTGGTGCGTATGGAGGTGCCCTGCTGCAGTGGTATTGAAAATGCGGTAAAACGTGCGCTGCAGGCAAGCGGAAAGATGATTCCGTGGAGTGTGGTGATCATTTCTACGGATGGAAGGATCATAAATTAAGAAGGATGCTTCTTGGGCCGGCATATTTGCGCAGGTGCTTGTAGGAGCATATTTGAATGATAGAATATGGAGGAATAAAGAAATGGCAAATCAAATGTTTTGTTTTCAATGTGAGCAGACTGCGGGCTGCAAAGGATGTACCGGGGCAGCCGGTGTCTGCGGGAAAAAGGCTGATACCGCAAAGCTTCAGGATCAGCTGACAGGGGCACTGATCGGACTGGCAAGATCTACAGAGAGCAATGCGCATCTGGTGACGGAAGCCACGGACCGATTAGTGATCGAAGGACTTTTTACAACACTGACAAATGTGAATTTTAATAATGAAACGATCCAAATGTTGATCGATCGCGTAGAAGCGGAAAAGGAGCGGATGGTGCCGGGCTGTTTCGCCTGCGGTGCATCGTGCGGCCGGAATGATGATTATGACATGGAAGAGTTGTGGGACTCTGACGAGGATATCCGGTCCCTGAAATCGCTGATCTTATTCGGCATCCGTGGAATGGCGGCATATACCTATCACGCACAGGTGCTCGGTTATCGTGATGCAGATGTAAACCGCTTTTTCTACAAGGCGCTCTTTGCAGTCGGTGCAAAGGATTGGGGGATGAATGAGTTGCTCCCCATCGTGATGGAGGTCGGCGGGATCAACCTGAAATGTATGGCGCTTCTTGACAAGGCCAACACCGAAACCTATGGTAACCCGGTGCCGACTGAGGTGAGTCTCACGGTAGAAAAAGGTCCGTTTATCGTTATCACAGGGCATGATCTGTATGATCTGAAGCAGCTTTTGGAGCAGACAAAGGACAAGGGAATCAATATCTATACCCACGGAGAGATGCTTCCCGCGCATGCATATCCGGAACTGAAAAAGTATACCCATCTGAAAGGAAATTTCGGTACCGCATGGCAGAATCAGCAGAAGGAGTTTGCGGAGCTTCCGGCACCCGTACTTTTTACAACAAACTGCCTGATGCCGCCGAAGGACAGCTATGCGGATCGGGTATTTACGACAGAGGTAGTGTCTTATCCCGGCATGGTTCATATTGACGAGGATAAGGATTTCACGCCCGTCATCGAAAAGGCGCTGGAGCTTGGTGGATATGATTCTGATAAAAAGTTTACTGGAATCAACGGCGGAGAAAAGGTGATGACCGGTTTTGCGCATCAGGCGGTGCTCTCGGTTGCCGATACGGTTGTCGATGCAGTGAAATCAGGCGCAATCCGTCATTTCTTCCTCGTAGGCGGTTGTGACGGTGCAAAAACGGGACGGAACTACTATACCGAATTTGTGAAGCAGACGCCAGCGGACAGTGTGATTCTGACACTGGCCTGCGGAAAGTACCGTTTCAACGATCTGGATCTTGGCACCATCGGGGGTCTGCCCAGGATCATGGATATGGGACAGTGCAACGATGCTTACAGTGCCATAAAGGTTGCCATTGCCCTTGCCGAAGCCTTTGACTGTGGAGTGAATGATCTTCCGCTTTCCATGGTACTCTCCTGGTATGAGCAGAAGGCGGTCTGCATCCTGCTGACACTGCTGCATCTCGGTATCAAAAATATTCTGCTTGGACCGTCACTTCCGGCATTTCTCTCGCCGAATGTGTTAAACTATCTGGTAGAGAATTATCATATAGCCCCGATCACGACACCGGAGGAGGATCTGAAAAAAATACTCGGTTAAAACTTGATTTTTTCGTGGACATGAGCTAACGTATCTGTAGATATGATTAAGGGGGCGTTAGTAGTGGAAACGAAAAAATATGAAATAGATATGGTGAACGGTCCCATCTTGAAAAAGATGCTGCTGTTCACCATTCCTTTGATGTGCTCCAGTATTTTGCAGCTGCTGTTCAACGCGGCGGATATTGTGGTGGTTGGGCGTTTTGCCGGGGACAATTCGCTGGCGGCGGTGGGCAGTAATACGGCGCTCATCAATCTCATGACAAATGTGTTTCTGGGGTTGTCCGTCGGCGGAAATGTGCTGGCTGCCAGGGATTATGGCGCAGGCAATGACGCAGAACTGAGCAAGACGGTTCACACTGCCATGATGCTAAGTCTCATCAGCGGCGTGATACTGACGATTGCAGGTGTAGTTTTTGCTCCTCAGCTGCTGGAACTCATGCAGACGCCGGAAAATATCCTGCCCCTGGCATCGCTTTATCTGCGGATCTATTTTCTCGGGATGACGGCGATGATGATCTATAACTTTGGAAGTGCGTTATTACGCTCCATCGGAGATACGAAACGACCGCTCTATTATCTGATGACGGCAGGGATCATCAATGTGATCCTGAACATGATATTTGTGATCGTACTGGATATGGATGTGGCAGGTGTCGGGCTGGCGACTGTGATCTCGCAGTGTATCTCTGCCTTTCTGGTGGTGCGCTGTATGATGCGGGAACAGGGCGGGATCCGTTTGATCCCCGGAAAATTGCGTATATACAAAGAAAAATTGATACAGATCGTATGCGTGGGACTTCCGGCAGGTTTTCAGGGGGCGGTGTTCTCCCTGTCCAATGTGGTCATCCAGTCATCGGTCAATATTTTCGGGGAGGTCGTTGTGGCCGGTAACTCTGCGGCGATGAATCTGGAGGGCTTTGTCTATGTTGCAATGAACGCATTCCATCAGGCGGCGATCTCCTTTACGAGCCAGAATGTAGGCGCCGGAAAAAGAGAGCGCATCGGAAAGATCCTGCTTACTGCAGAGGGCTGTGTGATCGTAACCGGCGTTGTGTTTGGTTGGCTGATGTACGGTTTCGGGCGACCGCTGCTCCATATCTATTCGAGTAGCCCGGCTGTGATCGAGGCGGGTATGGTGCGCATGGCGATCATTTTGCTTCCTTATGCCCTTTGTGGTATGATGGATGTAGTGGTAGGCGTGCTGCGCGGCATGGGTTATTCGGTAGGACCGATGTTCGTTTCTCTCGTGGGAGCCTGTGGGCTGCGTCTGGTGTGGATCGCGACGATTTTCCAGATCCCGCAGTTTCACAAGATTTCAACCGTGTATCTGTCTTACCCGATCACGTGGACGATCACGCTGCTGGCGCAGTTGTGTCTTTACATTTATGCACAGAAAAAAGGAAAGGGAGCGAGATGACTGTGAGGGAACGGAACAGTTACGCGACAGGTGTCTATGCGAACCATTGATGAGGATATCAAAAACCAAAAATATAAGACTGCTTATCTGCTCTACGGCGAGGAGGCTTATCTGAAAAAACAGTACAAGGATAAGCTGAAAAGTGCCCTCTGGACAGAGGGAGATACGATGAATGCCGCTTTTTATCAGGGAAAGGAGACGAATCCCAAGGAACTGATCGATCTGGGGGAGACGATGCCTTTTTTTGCGGATCACCGGCTGATCCTGGTGGAGGATTCCGGCTTCTTCAAAAGCGGAGCAGAGGAGCTGGCGGAATATATGGCACAGGTTCCGGAGACAACGACCTTTGTGTTTGTGGAATCCGAGGTGGACAAGCGCAGCAAGATGTTTAAGGCGCTGAAGGATCACGGGAAGATTGTGGAATTTGCCGCTCAGAACCAGGAGCTTTTGACCCGCTGGATGCTTGGACGGCTGAAGCGTGAGAACAAAAATATCACAAAGGCCGCCATGCAGGAATTTTTTGACCGGGTGGGAACGGACATGGGTTCTTTGGATCGCGAGATGGAAAAGCTGATCTGTTACTGTCTGGATAAGGATGTCATTGAGCTCCCCGATGTGGAGGCAGTCTGTCCACAGGCAGTCACCAACAAGATCTTTGACATGGTGAGCGCGATCATCGAGTGCCGCAGAAAGGACGCGCTGGAGATGTACTATGACCTGCTGGCGCTCAAGGAGCCGCCTATGCGCATTTTGTTTCTCATCACGCGGCAGTACAATATCTTATTGCAGCTCAAGGACTTAAAGCGCAAGGGTACAAACAACAGCGCTATGGCGAAGGCAGCAGGCATTCCGCCCTTTGCGGTCAGCCGTTCGCTGGGGCAGGCGTCGCGTTTGTCTATCGATAGTATCAAAAAAATCCTGGGTTATAGCGTTGAGATGGAGACTGCGGTAAAAACCGGCCAAATGAACGAGCAGATCGCGGTGGAGCTGGTCATCATGGAGGCCAGCAGAGAAAGAGAGTATAAATAAAAACAAAGAAGTCCGATAAGGGGTGAACTCTTACCGGACTTGAATTTGTGGGTTAATGTAAAATTTATATGCTTCGACCAGCCGATTAAGCCATCTTGTTAACAGC